>JACVQI010000047.1 GCA_015661095.1 Gammaproteobacteria bacterium | reverse complement strand
CCGACTCGCACAGCGTGAAGTGGTTTTTTTACTGATATTAGCGGTACTGGCCATTGCCGGATTCACACTGGTTCGTTCATTAAATCTGGCTTGATCTAGATCAATGGCACTCACATAGTGCCGGGCCATAATGTCCTACCAATATCGTTGGTTTTTGCCGTACCGGCTTGAATTCATTACTCACTCTCATAACAGGAGCCAAATCATGTCAGAAACCAGAGACTTACCGGGCAACGAGCCAGAACAGGAGGAGATCCCGCTGATGCAGCGAATCCTTGATAACCCCTTTTTGTTATTGTTCCTCGGGATCCTGATACCGACAGTTTTTTACATCATCTGGGGAGTCATGGAAATCGTCCAGATCCCCGTCGCAAAATAACCGAGAAAATCCATGGCTATTACACCTCCAACTGTACGAATCTGGTGGAAAGAACCAATCGCAAAAGTCGAGCTCATCTGGATCGTTATCGCCTTCATCTGGGGGCTGGTAATGTTTTTCATGATGATCTACTGGCATGGCGCGGGTCAGCAGAATCTTTCCAATGAAGCGTACAAGACCACTCCTGAGCAATATGCCGCCAAAGCCAACGCCGTGGTGGAAGCGCATAAGGTTCGCGATGAAGCCGGCTATCCCGTCGTCCATCCACCGGCCGGTTCGGATGTCTATCTGATCGCCAGGTTGTGGCAGTGGTGGCCGATACTGGAGCTGGAAAAAGGGCAGACCTATCGCGTGCATATGTCATCGATGGACTGGCAACACGGTTTCTCGCTGCAACCCACCAATATTAACATTTCAGTTCATCCCGGTTATGACATGGTCGTGACCATGACCCCCGATCAGGCCGGTGAATTTGGCATCGTTTGTAATGAGTTTTGCGGTATCGGTCATCACATGATGATCGGCAAGATATACGTAGTGGAATAAGGGGGCTATCTCATGGCAATCACTGCAAAGTTTCGCACCTGTCCCTCAACCGGACTTAAAGTACATGATCAGGCGGAAAAGTTAATTAAAGCCAACGCCGTGGCGGCAGTTGTTTTTCTGGCAGTAGGCGGCTTATTTGGCCTGATGGTGGCGTTAACACGCTGGCCGGCAGTGCATCTCTTACCTGCTGACTGGTTCTACCTGGTACTGACAGCCCATGGTCTGGACATTCTGCTGGTGTGGATCATTTTCTTCGAGATGGCGGTGCTTTATTTCGCTTCCGCGATCCTTTTAAATTCCAGGCTGGCTGCGCCCAAGGCAGCATGGACAGCCTTTGGGATGATGCTCATTGGCGCAATCATGACCAATGTGGCGGTCCTGCAGGGGAATTCCAGTGTGATGTTTACCTCGTATGTGCCGATGAAAGCCGAGCCGCACTTTTATCTGGGGCTGCTGTTATTCGCCGTGGGCGCCTTGATCGGCTGCTTTGTGTTTTTTGGCACGCTGGTGGTCGCCAAAAATGAAAAAACCTATCAGGGATCCATCCCGCTGGTAACCTTCGGGGCACTGACTGCCGCCATCATCGCCGTGTTTACCATTGCCTCCGGCGCCATTATCCTGGTCCCAACCTTGCTTTGGTCCCTGGGTATCATCAGCCATATCGACTCCCTGTTGTACAAAACGATATGGTGGGCCATGGGTCATTCTTCACAGCAGATTAATGTCTCGGCGCATGTGGCAGTCTGGTATTGCATTATCGGCATGGTACTGGGCGCCAGAACGCTGTCCGAGAAAGTCAGCCGCATGGCCTTCCTGATGTATATCCTGTTCCTGCAGCTCGCCAGCGCCCATCATATGCTGGTGGAACCGGGCATCAGTTCCGAATGGAAGATATTTAACACGAGTTATGCCATGTACCTGGCGGTATTGGGCAGCATGATTCATGGTATGACTATTCCCGGTTCGATCGAGGCGGAACAACGGGCAAAAGGTTATACCAACGGTCTGTTCGAGTGGCTGCGGAAGGCGCCCTGGGGCAACCCGGCGTTCGCGGGGATGTTTTTGTCCCTGATCCTGTTCGGCTTTCTCGGCGGCATCTCCGGTGTGGTCATGGGTACCGAACAACTGAACCTGATCATGCATAATACGCTGTATGTTCCGGGACATTTCCATGGCACGGTGGCTGCCGGCACCACGCTGGCGTTTATGTCCATCACCTATCTGTTAATACCCTTGATCTTTCGCCGGGAAATAATGTTCAAGAAGCTGGCGCAGCTGCAGCCATATTGTTTCGCCCTGGGTGTGGCCGGCATCTCATTGTTCATGATGGGCGCGGGTACGCTTGGAATTTCCCGGCGGCATTGGGATATCACCTTCGCGGACTCCATCCTCAGTTTTGAAGTTCCGGGTACTGCATTCCTGATGCTGGGGCTGAATGGCATCTTCGCCATCCTCGCAGCTCTGGGTGGATTGATTTATGTCATCGTGGTGGTCGGGTCGGTATTTTTCGGCAGACGCATCGGCGATAACGAAAAAGTCATGGACGTGCCGGCAACGGCTGCCGTAACCCAGTACGGCAGTGCCCATACCGTCTCGATTCCAGGCACGGTGGTACTGGTTGCCGTTTTCTTCACGGCTTTCGTACTGTATTATTTCGTGAACTGGAAATATCTGGCTGAGGTCTGGCCGTTACGTTAATCCAGTCCTGGATTGAAATGGGCGAAACAACCAGAGCACTGATAGGGGTATTTAAGTTACGCATCGGCGTGGTCATCATGCTGAGTTCCCTGGCCGGTCTGGCGGTCACACCCGGGACCGGTCCGGGAGCCTGGCAAACGCTGTTGTTCGCGCTCGCCGTACTATTATCCTCCGCCAGCGCCGGCGCCTTTAACCAGTTCGCTGAACGCGATCTGGATGCCCGCATGGGTCGCACCAGCAGGCGGCCGTTTGTTACCGGACGTTACCAGGCCAATGGTTACTGGCTCGCCGTAATAGGATTGTTGTTACTGGTCTCCGTAGCAGCGGCGATACTGGCAACCAATACCATCGCCGCGCTGTATGTTTTTCTTGGCGCTTTCACCTACGGTATAGTCTATACAGTGTGGCTGAAACGGCGCACCTGGTTAAATATCGTGATCGGAGGCCTGTCCGGCAGTTTTGCCGTCCTGGCCGGCGCAGCGGCGGTAGACCCGACGCTGTCACCGATACCGGTGCTACTCGCCGTGGTCCTGTTTTTATGGACGCCCCCACATTTCTGGAGCCTGGCTTTTGTTTATGCCAGGGAGTACGCCGCTGCGGAAGTCCCCATGCTGCCGGTCGTGGCAGGCAACAAGACTGCTGCCCGGGTTATTTTTGCCCACACTCTGACACTGGTACTGGTCTCATTACTGCCGTTTTACTATGGACTGGGCTGGATCTATCTTACCGGGGCAATGGCTGGTGGCGCGTACTTTTTATTCACCAGCTATAAACTGTTACGGCATCCCGATATCCCGCATGCGCTTGCCAATTTTCGTGCATCGCTGCTACAACTGACGCTGCTCATCACTGCCTGTGTTGCCGATGCCTGGCTTGGTTAAAGCAGGCATTTCATTCGTTAATGCAATTCCGTTGCGTAGATTTCTGCTCATAGCAACGCTGCTTTACTCAATCCCGGACCCGGTCCTGTCCCAGCATCATGGCCAGCAAACTGCCAGTCCGGTACTGGACAAGGACAAGTCCCTGTCCTACAGCCAGTCGGTCATCGGCGAAACGCCCGGCAATTATCAACTGGTCAATCAGGATCGAAAAACCGTGTCACTAAACGATTACCGGGGTAAGCCACTCGTCATCAACTTCATTTACAGCAGTTGTTATCACACCTGTCCGGTGATGACCGCGAATCTGAAAGGCATTGTAAAAGTGGCCAGGGAGGCAGTGGGTCAGGACAGTTTTGCCGTCATTTCACTGGGATTCGATGCCAAGACCGATTCGCCGGAAAGAATGCGTTTGTTCGCCACGCAAAGGGGAATTGATTTCAATGGCTGGGATTTTCTGAGTGCCGATGAAGCTACCATCCATGGCATCACCGGGGATATGGGCTTTGTGTTTGCGCCATCGCCGAATGGTTTCGATCATCTCGCCCAGACCACCATACTCGATGCCAAAGGCACCATTTATCGTCAGGTTTATGGCGATTCCTTCGAGACCACCGCGCTGGTGGAACCATTGAAGGAACTGGTATTCAACCGCCATAGCAGCAGTGGTGCGATCAATCAATGGATCGAGGGTATAAAATTATGGTGTACGGTTTATGATCCTTCCACCAATCGTTATTATTTCGATTATTCGATCTTTTACGGGATCATCATCAGTCTATTATGCATGGCCGCGATAACGGTATTCGTTGTCCGGGCCTGGCGGGAGAATGGTGTTCATAACAAGGCCGATAAAGTATAATCGATCGACCAGCAGTACCATTTACCGACAGGTTCATCCCGTAAAGTTGCTTTTACCAATATTCATTCACTCTGCGTGCTGCTTTACTACCTGTACAGTAAGTTCCTTGAAACACCGGGTTAACCTTTTTTTAGACAAATCATAGTATCGCCGGAACCATTGTGAGACGGGCACTTAGAAGCGTTTTTGAGCGCATTGATCGGTTTTTCGACATCGCCTTCACGCCGGCCTGGAATCCCATGCAGCAATTGGGGGCATTGGGTTGGTTTTTTTACTGGATCGTGATAGTCAGCGGTATTTACCTTTATATCTTTTTCGATACCGGGATCACTCAGGCCTATCATTCCGTGGAATATCTGACCCACGAACAGTGGTACGCAGGCGGGATAATGCGCAGTCTGCACCGTTATGCATCAGATGCATTGGTGGTCGTGGTGTTCCTGCATCTGTTACGGGAATACGTGCTGGACCGGTTTCGCGGACCACGCTGGTTTGCCTGGGTGAGCGGCATGGTTCTGCTCTGGTTGCTCTATGCCAGCGGCATCAGCGGTTACTGGGTGGTCTGGGACAAACTGGCCCAGTATGTCGCCATTGCAACGACCGAATGGTTCGATTCCCTCGGGATATTCGGCAAACCAATCGCGAGAAATTTTCTTAATCATGCTTCCCTGAGTGGCCGATTTTTTACCTTATTGATATTTATCCATATCGCGGCGCCGTTGATGCTGCTGTTCGGCATGTGGCTCCATATTCAGCGGCATATGCATCCGCAAGTGAATCCACCACGCGGACTGGCCGCAGGCTGCCTGATCATGTTGGTTATCCTGTCCCTGTGGTTTCCCGCAATGAGTCAGGGGCCGGCGGACCTTGATACAGTGCCGAGCATTATCAACCTCGACTGGTTTTATTTATTCATTTATCCATTGCTGGATCATTATTCCGGGACCCTGATTTGGGCTGTGGTTGCCGGCGGTACTGTATTACTGTCACTGTTGCCATGGTTACCAGCCGTGCGTAAAAGAGAGGTGGCGGTAGTCCATCTGGATAATTGTAACGGTTGCGCGAGATGTGTTGCTGATTGTCCTTATAGCGCGATATCCATGGTGCCGCGCACCGATGGACTGCCATTCGAACAACAGGCGGCCGTCGACCCGAGCCTGTGTCTGAGTTGCGGGATCTGTTCCGGTGCCTGTCCCTCGGCATCGCCATTCCGCCGCCGGACGGCCCTGATCCCCGGCATTGAGTTGCCGGCCTTTCCCATCCAGGCCGTGAAAGACATGATATTGAGTAAAACCCAGGATTTGGCCGGGAATAACCGGGTCCTGATTTTCAACTGTGAACACGGCCTGGACCTGGCAGCAGCGCCAATGACGAATTTCGCACAAATCACTTTGCCATGCGTCGGTATGTTGCCACCTTCCATGATCGATTTCACCCTCAGCAGAAAATATTCCGATGGTATTTTTATCGCGGGCTGCCGGGAGCATGACTGCAATTTCCGGCTGGGTAATGAATGGGTACAGCAACGCCTGGCCAGGCAGCGGGATCCTTATTTAAGGGAACGCGTTCCTGCGGAGCGGTTCACACAATGCTGGGCCGGCGTATCAGGATTTAAGCAAGGATTGTCGGAACTGGAAGTGTTTCAAGAGCGACTCGCCAGGCTTTCTCCTCCTGCGAGGCAATCCCCGGAATCACGATTGCGTGACGGCAAAAACGCGGAGTGCGCAAATGCCTGAGATCTGGCGCATGATTTTACAACTGCCGTTTTATCTGGCATTTGCTCTGCTGCTGGCGTATTTATCCCAGCAACCGGCCTATCAGCACCAGGACCCGGGGCACGCGTTGATTAAACTCAGTCTCAGCCATGCCGGTGAGCACAAGGAGGAATGCCGGCGCCTGACGCCCGAGGAACTGGCGGAGCTGGCCCCGAATATGCGCAGGCCGATCTCCTGTAACAGGGAGCGGTTGCCTTTGTTAGTTGAAATCGTCCTGGACGATAACTTGCTCTACCGTGCATACCTGGCACCGGCCGGCTTGTCCAGGGACGGTGAGTCAACGGTATACAAACGGTTTCCCGTGACGGCTGGTACTCATACCATCACCGCCCGCTTGCGTGACAGCAACAGACTCGAGGGTTTTGATTATGAACATAGCGAGGCAATCAGCCTATCCCCGCAACAGAATTTTGTGATCGGTTTCAATGCTGATACTGGCGGTTTTATCTTTCTGTGATGCGGAACAGACGGTGGAATTGATATGAGCTTGATAGCATGGCGAGATGAATTTTTGCTGGGCATCCCAGCAGTGGATCACGAGCATCGTGAATTAATCGAATTGATCAATGAATTATACGATAGTTACTCGGAACACGGTTCAAAAGTGACAACCCTGGATTTTTTGGGCGAACTTTATGCTAAAATTGCGGCGCATTTCGCGCTGGAAGAAAAGATCATGGTCGAGAAGGGATACGATCAATACCGGGACCATAAATCCGAACACGAGAAGTTACTGGATGAGATCTGCGATTTTATGGACGATTTTGAGAGTGATCGGTCTTTCCCGGAGGGTGTATTCAAGGACCTGCTGGAAGTGTGGTTCATATCACATTTCAAGAATAAGGATGCCCGGTTACACAAATATTTAAAATGAACCGTACCTGTCTTGTGACAGTCAAAAAGACATGTTTTAAACCAACTTTTATTAACAATAACACCGGAGGAAATTACCTTGAAAAACGTATTATCTATAATTCTGACCATTGCGGTTATGGGTTCCACCAGCGTGGCCGTGGCCGCTGATATTGAAGCCGGCAAGGCCAAGGCGACGATTTGCGGGGCCTGTCACGGACCCGATGGGATCAGCCTGAATGACCTCTGGCCGAATCTAAAGGGGCAAAAGGAAGGCTACCTTGTAAAACAGATTAAAGCCTTCCGTGACGGCTCGCGCGTGGACCCCACCATGGCGCCGATGGTGAATCCCTTGACCGATGATGACATTGAGAATCTGGCAGCCTATTTCAGCAGCTTGAAATAACACGGGTATTGGAAACGAAGGAACCTCCAGCCTGGAGGTTCCTTCGTTATTTATTTACCTCTTTGTCCTTCGTGACTCAATAGTTGCTTCTTAAGATATGATTAATTCCAGCATGGGAATAATTGAACCACGGAGGCACGGAGAACACGGAGAAGCGTAAATATATAATCACGTAGTTTTTATTTTATTTACCTCCGTGTCTATCCCTTAATACATAAACGTACATCCATGTACAATATCTGTGTTTAATTATTTTTTAATACCCGCATTCAGTGGCTGGTCCCCTCCGACAGTGTGATCTTGTTATAAACGTTGTATTTACCCGATGGCTTCTTCATCGGGATGCGTTTGACTTCCTCCAGGGTATCGGCGTTGTAGACAATAATCGCGCCGTCCATTTCCCAGATGCTGAGCAAGGCGAATTTGCCATCCCGGGTAAATTCAACATGAGCGGACGTTTTACCAAGGACCGGCCGCAGGGTTTTGACTATCTCCAGCGTGGCTTTATCGAGCACATGCATCGCGTCTTTGTGTGGTCCGGAGAACACATCCACCCAGGCATATTTGGAATTTTCATGGCTGCGCATGAAATAACCAGGGCCCAGGGTTTTTATGCGCTTGATGACGGACCAGTCCTTCATGTCTATGATGGTTACTTCGCCTTCCGCCAGATTGGGCGTCGCCAGTACCTCTCGCCCTTGATACTCCCAGGTGATGCCGGAACCGAGATGCGGCATACCGGTCAGATCAACATCAGCGATCTTGCGGCCGACTAACAGATTCACGACCTGGCCATTTTTTCCGTTGCGGGCGGCGCCGATGATATTCTGGTACTGGTTGTCGAAGAAGAAATCATCCAGATAGTCATCGAGGCGTATGCGGCGCACCGGAAACGGGCCGGGCAGGGGAATCGCTTCCTGGTAGCGATAGTCATGCACCAGTCCGGGATAGATTGGTTCGTGATCATCGTTGTAGGGTATCTCCCACACCTCTGGCAGGTCCTTCAGGGCGGCGACAAAACTCTTTCTGGGACGGACATCATAGACAGCACTGACACGCGAGCTATGCCCATGGTCATCCGTCACCGGAATAATTTTATTCAGTGACAGATCTCCGGCATTCAGAATGACCAGCGTATGGGGCAGATAATTGCCGACCATGACGTAGCGGTTATCACTGGAGATTGCCAGGTTGCGGGTGTTGATACCGGCCCGGATTTCCGCCACCATTTTCAGATTGTACAAATCAAATTTTGAAACCCAGCCGTCACGCGAGGCAAGATAAACGAAGCGACCGCCGGATGAATATTTGGGTCCGCCGTGCAGGGCGAAGCGGGTAGGAAAGCGATGGATCGGCTCAAAACGATCGCCGTCCAGCACCGTAATATGATGATCGCCGGTCTCGACGACCAGAAACAGATTCAGAGGATCAGCACTGAAAACCGGTTTATCGCCAAGCTGGCCCTCCGGTACATGAATTATATGGCTGGCGGTGATTTCCGCCTGGTCCCAGACCGGGAGCTGCGCTGGGGGCTGGTAGATATATTCAACCAGTCCATTGATACCAGTGTCCGCTATCTTGTTCTGGAACCCAGCCATCTGGGTTGATGGTCTGCCGCTCCGGATGACCTCTGCTGCCTCCTGCCTGGTTACCCGTGTCAGGTTTTCCGGTAGCAGGGCCGGGCCGGTACCGCCCAGCCGATCAGTACCGTGGCAGACTACGCAGTGTTCCTGGTACAGTGCTTCCACTGTTTTTTCAGCGGCAAGAACGGACAGTGATGCGCTGATACTAATATATATGACGATTGATCTTATTATTTTCATAACTGATTAACATTTATCGCAAACACAGAGGCACAGAGAACACGGAGAAAAATAGTTAGAAGATGAAAGTTGAAAGTGAAAAGTAATATTTTAATGAACCTTAAACTTTTTACTTTCCACTTTTTACTTTGCACCTTTGCGTTCTCCGTGTCTATCCCTTAATACATAAACGTACATCCATGTACAATATCTGTGTTTCATGTTTTAAAAGTTGATTACACAGATGATACAAGTTCAGTTTCGAGCACGCCGATTTCCTGGTCAGTCAGATAACAACCCGGATCTTCGGCCCAGGGATCATTGCTTAATTGATACGCCCGCACACGGGTGTTGCCGCCGCAGATAGCAAAATACTGGCAGGCCCCGCAGCGTCCTTTAAGCTTTCTGGGTACAGCTTTGAGACCTGCCATGATGGGATCCGAGGTATCGCTCCATATTTCCGCGAAGGGCCGATCCCGCACGTTGCCGAGGTTATAGTGCCACCAGAAGGTGTCGGGATGAACATTGCCGAGATTATCGATATTGGCGATGTTGACACCGGAACTATTACCGCCCCATTGTGCCAGTTTCGCGCGCAGGTGTGCTTCCCGCTCCGGATAGTGCTGCTTGACCCAATGCAGCAGGTAGACGCCATCGGCATCGTTATTTCCCGTGACAAATTCACTGTCACGGCCTTGCTGAATATGTTCCAGGCAGGTAGCGAAGAGAAAATCCATCACCTGACGCGTGGTCTGGTGATAAACATCATCCTTGCGATTGCGATTGCCGCGACCGGCGTAGTTGAGGTGGGAAAGATAGAATTTGTCGATATTCTTCTCCACCATCAGGTTTAACAGTTGCGGTAAGTCCTGGACATTGTCCTGCGTCAGGGTAAAACGCATGCCAGTCTTGATCCTATGTTGCTGGCACAGATCCAGGGCATGGATCGACGCATCGAAAGCGCCTTGCTTGCGCCGGAACCTGTCGTGTGTTTCCCGGATCCCGTCGATGCTGATGCCGACGTAGTCATAATCCATGGCGGCGATGGCAGCAATATTCGATTCATTGATCAGCGTACCGTTGGATGACAGTCCGACATAGAAGCCCATGGCCTTGGCGCGTTTTGAGATTTCGAAGATGTCAGGCCGCAGCAGCGGTTCACCTCCCGACAGTATCAAGACAGGTACGCGAAACTTTTTCAAGTTATCCATGACGGAAAATACTTCCGTGGTTGTCAGTTCACCAGGGAAATCATGATCCGCTGAGATTGAGTAACAATGCTTGCAGGCCAGATTACAACGCCGGATCAGATTCCAGATCACGACCGGCGCCGGCGGCTTGCGGGCCGGACCCAGAGGGGTCGGCGTCAGCACTTCATGCATGAATTGCGATAGTCTAAACATGGAAATAATCAAACACAGAGGCACAGAGGACACAGAGGAAGGGAATTATAAAAAAAAGACTTATATTCTCTGTATGAGAATTCTCGCAGTATCCAGTTAAAAAATTCATTTTTATCTTCTCTGTGCCCTCTGTGGCTCTGTGTTTTTTTATTCAAATGATAAACGCAGGCCGGTTTTTTTGAGGATGCGGGTGCTGTATAAAAC
>JACVQI010000224.1 GCA_015661095.1 Gammaproteobacteria bacterium | reverse complement strand
TTGCGGCCCCAGCGTCGCAGATAATCCGCGATATTGCCGCTCTTGTAATGCATGTTGATGGAGCGGCGTCGATAGAACAGTCGTCCTTCCGCCCGCAGTTCCCGGCACAGTTGATACCACGCGGCCTGTTCCAGCAGCCAGATGTCCGGATCACGGCTGTCGGAAAGGATGAAAAAGTCAAAATCATCCAGTTTGCCGGTTTCCTGCAGCGACAGGTAAATGGCGCGTAATCCGCCCAGACTGCGCTGTATCGATTCATTATAAATAGGCATGGTGATGGCGGTTCGTGCCAGTTCGACGTTGGCCAGGCGGTGGCTATGGCGTTTTAGAAGGGATAAACCATCCCCACCGACCAGTCGCAGCAGGAAACCGTAGACCGCCATCCAGAAGCCTATGGTAAGCCAGGTGAACATGAGCGCGAAGATCACTGTCAGCGCCAGTTCGAGGGTATTACCACCGTGATAGGGCAGGACTCTAAGCATAAAGCGTGCCCCGATAACCACCTGACTGCTGATCAGCGCGGTGAATGAGATTCGTCTGATCCAGGCACGCAGTTTCCACCGATACATCTTGTCCGGCACAACCGGCATCGATCCACCCGATTCCGTGACTGCGGCCGGTGTGTCCATCAGGATTTGCCGTAGCCGATACTGCCCCGGTGTAGAGGCGGCGTTCGCGGCGGTAACTGCAATTCAGGTAGGGAAAACCGCTCCGGTATCCGATCCATGATGTAAACATAGAGATCCACTTCCTCGCGGGTGAGAGCCTCTTCCACCAGCTTTAACGCGGCAATGTGAGTGGCATTATTCATGGGCACGTCCATGCCGTTCAGATAGGTCAGCACCCTGGCCAGGGCCCGTTCACTGACTGTCATTCTCATCGCTATTCCTTCAGGTTGAGGATGCCATTTTTCGCGGGTAGCCTGTAGGTCCAGGTTTCACTGAGGGTTTGCTGATCCACCTTCAGATAAGCGCGCAATTCCAGCGGTTGTTCCTCCGCCGGTTTGGCCAGTATGGAAAGACGCCAGTTACCCAGAGCCTGATTATATTCAGTGAATTCCTCCACTATTTCGGTATTATTCAGGCCTGTAACGACACCTTCGACATTGGTTGACGCCGGCAATTTGGCCAGACTGCCCCCGGCGAAATCCACAATCACCCGATACGCACCGGGCAGATTGCCGCCGCCATTGACATTACCATCCCCAACAAAGGTGTTGACGCTCTTTCCCAGAGACTGTTGATCCAGGTCGGGCCCGCCGAAGGCCAGCGTGTAACGGAACTCGTAGGGTTGTTGCGGGGGGGTGGGGTTGTTCGGCGACCAGAACGCGACGATGTTGTCGTTCGATTCCCCATCCGTGGGTATTTGTACCAGGACTATTTTCCCGGGTCCCCAATTACCCTCCGGTTTGACCCAGGTGCTGGGCCGGATATCGTAGCGGGCACTCATATCCTGGTAATCGGTAAAGGCTGCATTACGCTGTAACAAACCGAAACCTTGCACATCCATGGTGTTGAAATAATCCATCTCCAGGGAATCAGGATTGATTAGTGGGCGCCACGACCATTCGCCGTTGCCATTCTCTATCAGCAGTCCATCAGAATCATGAACCTGTTGCCGCCAATGGCCTTTAGGTCTGGGTGTATTCTCACCATAATAGAACATGCTGGTGAGCGGCGCGATCCCCACTAGTTGCAATGTCTTGCGTGGAAACAAAACCGCCCTGACCTTCACCAGGGTGTTCTGTCCCGGTAGGAAATTGAATTGATAGGCGCCGGTAACACTGGGACCGTCCAGCAGGGCATAGACCATCATTTCCCGGGCGTTACCGGCGGGTTGCACCAGCCAGTATTCAATAAAAGAGGGAAATTCCTCGCCGGTCGGCAGACCAGTGTCCAGTGCCAGACCACGGGACGAAATACCCCAGGTATTGTCCTTGCCAACGCCGCGGAAATAACTGACACCGAGAAATACGATAAACTGACTTTGGACTTTCGGTTCGATGAGAGGGTAGGTTAGCTCGAAACCGGCATAACCCAGGTCGGGCGGTATCCGCCGCTCCAAATCGGGATCGGCAAAGGTAAAATAATCTTTACGGAATGCCAGTTCATGCACTCCTTCAATATCAATTACATTAATCCGAACTGCATGACGATAAAACAAACCCGGGGGGATCAACATCACTTTGAACGGCGACCCGTGCTGGCGCCACAGGCTTTTATCCGGTTCGAAACGGATATCCTTAAACTGATCGTAGTTGAGATCCAGCAGGAAGCGGGGTACGGATGGAGGTTCCTGATAGGGTTGGGCCGCGAGTAATCTGGCCTTTTCTGCTACAGTCTGGAAACTGAACTGCTCGGCGGCGTTAACTGGAAATATGAACAGGATGAGGAGCAGCCCGGAAAACTTTTTGAGCATAATATCTTTCGGTTAAAGGAATCGTAAATACGGCTAGCCAGTGTAAAGCCGTGTGCATATTAGTCCATGCGGAATTTAGGGACAAGCCTGAAGTTAGGGTAGAGGGTAAAGATTGGCGCAACATGCCAATGCATGAAGCATTTGCCGGATACGGCTGCACGGGTTGTGGCAGTTACACCTTAATGGATGAGTATTTGCAGTCGATCCTTGTAGTTCCGGCTCATTTTCAGACGTGTTCCGCCTGCAAGTTGCAGATGATATTCGCCATTCATATAGGGTGTGATAGTTTGCACGCGCTTCACGTTGACGATGGTCGAACGATGGATGCGCTGGAATTGACTCGGATCCAGCTGGCATTCCAGCGCTTTCATGGTAATGCGCATGACATGAACTTGCTCACCCACATGCACACACATGTAATCCACCACAGCATCTGAAAAAATACAGTATAGGTACGCGCTGCCCACTTCTATAGCTTTATTTGATATTAACAACTCCCATTTCAGGATTGAAAGGAGTGATTTAGCCTGTTTCTTTTAATTACTCCAGATTTTTTAATAATTTTTCTTATAATATCCACTTTTGGAAGACCGATTTAGCGGTTTTCCCGCTTAATCACAGACAACATCTCAAATGACAAAGGGCAAATCCTGATGGTTTGGAAAAAACACGATTACGAAGATATCCCGGGCACCTATGTGTTCGACGGCAAAACGGCGCACCAGTCCTATGCCATAAACAAAATGCTATTTACCTTTAATAGCGAAGCATGCCGCGATGAATTCGAGGCGGACCCCGCCGCTTACTGTGACAAGTTCGGCGTCAAGGGAAAACTCAAGGAAACTGTTCTTAAAAAGGATTTTCTGGGCATGTTGCGCCTTGGCTGCAATATTTATTTTATGGCGAAAATGGCCATCCCGCGCGGCACCTCCGTGCAGGACGCCGGCGCCGCTTTCCAGGGCATCACCACGGAAGAGTTTCAGAAGAAACTGCTGCAGAAGCGCGAGGGCCTGGAGGAGAAACTAGCGAAGATAGGAGGTTACTGGAATGCCTCGTCACACATCCCTGCCGTGGGCAATGCTATTGCCAACGGCATTACCCAAACACCCTACTGGAAGCGGTTCTTCGATGGCTATGAGCCCGCCAAAGCCTGGCTGAAAAAAGTCGATCCGGACGTAATCATCGTGGTCTATAACGACCATGGCCTGAATTTTTTCCTGGACAAGGTCCCCACGTTCGCCCTTGGTTGCGCGGATATTTATGAAAATGCCGATGAAGGCTGGGGATTGAAGCCCGTGGCCCCGTTCGAGGGCGATGCCCAGTTCTCCTGGCATATCGCCGAATCCCTAATTGAGCAGGAGTTCGATATATGCACTTGCCAGGAGATGCTGGTTGATCATGGCTTCGTCAACCCCATTCGCGCCTTGTACGGTACGCTAGAGAAATGGCCGATCAAGGCCATCCCCCTGGCGGTCAACACCGTCCAGCACCCGGTGCCGACCGCGACCCGCTGTC
>JACVQI010000223.1 GCA_015661095.1 Gammaproteobacteria bacterium | reverse complement strand
CATTTACGAATTACGATTTCCGTGTCTCCGTGTTTCAATCATTAACGGGAGGAATTGGCTATGCGTATCTGGGACAAGACCGGCTGGATCCCGCCGCTGCAACGTATCATCACCGTACTCTGGCTGTCCTTTCTGACCGCCGGTATCGCCACCGGGGTTTTCTTTTCCACGATCGATCCGATGGAACTGAAATATTGTGTGGATTTTCCCGAAGTCAGCCGGACCGCCGCCTACAGCATCGGCTTTTTTCTGTTCTGGTTGCTGGCTGGCGGCACCGCCCTGCTGTGCGTCTATTTTATCTACCCATCGGGCCTGGATGAAAACGAACATAATGCGCTGTAAATGACTAAAGACGCTTTAGCATCCTCCGGCGGGCCGGACGACCAGCAGGTTGCAGAGGCTTTATTCGCCAAGCGCGAAAAGATTTATCCGCGCGAAGTACACGGGCTGTATGCGACGCTGCGCAATACCTCGGTTATCGTATTGCTGGCGATTTATTTTTTACTACCGTGGCTTACCTGGGACGGCCGTCAGGCTGTGCTGTTTGATTTGCCGGCGCGCAAATTCTATATCTTCGCTCTGACCTTCTGGCCCCAGGATTTTCTCAATCTCGCCTTTCTCCTGATCATTGCCGCGCTTAGCCTGTTTTTCTTCACGGCGCTGGCCGGAAGGCTCTGGTGCGGTTATGCCTGCCCGCAGACGGTGTGGACGGAATTGTTCATCTGGGTGGAGCGGTTGCTAGAAGGCAACCGATCACAACAGATCCGGCTGGATAAATTACCGCGCTGGAACCCGGAACGGTTACGGGCCAAGCTGCTCAAGCATGGGATCTGGCTGACAATCGCGTGGTATACCGGCTTTACCTTTCTGGCCTATTTCCGGCCCGCGGGCGGATTGCTGACGGACATGCTGCTTTTCAATCTCGGCCCATGGGAAACCTTCTGGTTGTTATTTTATACCTTCGCCACTTATGGCAACGCCGGCTGGATGCGCGAGCAGGTTTGTATGTACATGTGTCCCTATGCCCGCTTCCAGAGCGCCATGTTCGATAATGACACCCTGATAGTTTCCTACGACAGTCAACGCGGCGAGCCCAGGGGCTCGAGACGCGCCAGTGATGATTACAAAAGCAAGGGCCTGGGTGACTGCATTGACTGCCGCATCTGTGTGCAGGTGTGCCCGACGGGCATTGATATCCGCAACGGCCTGCAATATCAATGTATCGGCTGCTGCGCCTGCATCGACGCCTGTGATGATGTCATGGATAAAATGCAATACGCCAGGGGACTGATCCGCTACACCACGCAGAACGCCATTGCCGGTAAACGCAGCCGCGTGTTGCGTCCGCGGGTGCTGATCTATGCAACCGTAATGCTGGTTTTTGGTGCGCTGTTCGCCTACACCCTCATGCAACGCATCCCCCTGGAGCTGGATGTAATCCGGGACCGCAATCAGTTGTACCGGGAAACGCAGGGATTGATAGAAAATGTCTATACCCTCAAAATCATCAATATGGATGCGCAGGGGCATTACTACGAGCTGGCGGTATCCGGTATCGCGAACCTGGCGCTGGAGACGCGGGATGAGCGGATTTTCGTCGAGTCGGGGGCGGTCTATGATCTGCCGGTGCGGGTCAGGGCCGATGCAGCGGATCTGGTTTCGCGCAGCAGCGATATCTTTTTTAACCTGACCGCAGTGGAGGATGAAAAGTTGAGTATCTCAGAAAAGGCCAGGTTTCTGGGACCGGTACTCTGATGCCCGGGAATACCAAACAGGATCAACACCTCACGATCTGGTACCGGGAACCCTATGTGTGGCTGCTGATCGCCATCCCACTGGCAACCGTCATCGCCAGCGTCATCACTGCGCGGCTGGCGCTGCAGACGGATGACGGACTGGTGGTGGACGACTATTACAAACAGGGACTGGAGATTAACCGGGTACTGGAACGGGATCGGCGGACCGAGGAACTTGGAATCGCGGCCAACCTGCAACTGAATGAGCCGCAGCACACTTTCCGGTTATTCCTGACCGGCAATGAAAATTTCTTACCGCCGGAAACTATCACCCTTAGTTTCCTCCACGCGACCCGTGGCGGCTTTGATCGAAAAATCCAGGTCAGCAGAACAGGCAATTATCTCTACCAGGCCGACCTGCCGGAACTGGTAAAGGGTCGCTGGCACATACAGATGGAAACCGGGGAGTGGCGGGTTTCGCAGACAATACTGATAGAGTAATGAAGTAACAAAGCCCTGCCCGGGCGAATCACTTTTCATCCCAACGTCAATAACCAACCATTGCGATGTTTACATAATCGACCATCAGGATGGATTCGACATCTGGTTGTCCATCGATGGATCCACCAGCCTTCATTCAGCGTCGATTTTAAGTCACGCAATATCCGATTAAATACATAAGGTATTGATCTATATCAAAACTGGTTTGCGTTTTTCAGACATTATTCATCTAGTTATATCAATTCTCTATCCAGGATAAAAACAAATGAAAGCTGTGCTATCGATCTTTAAAAAGTGTCTATTAAGGCTTCTGCCTGCTACCCTGTTATTCAGCATGTCCTTGAGCGTTTTCGCCCAGGATGCCGGTTCTGGCCTGGAAAACAGCATCATAGACGCCATTTCTGCCGGCAAGCTCGATTTGAATATGCGCATGCGTTATGAAAATGTCGATGATGATGCGGTTCTCGAAGATGCCAACGCTCTGACTCTCAGAACCGCACTGGGTTATACAACCGGTGCATTTAATAACCTGACGGCCCGGGTGTTGGTGCAGGACGTACGGGAAGTTTTCGTCGATGATTACAATGATGGCACCGGCCGCAACGCCCAACGGAACCGTTATGCCGTAGTCGCGGATCCCAAGGAAACCGATTTTCTGGAAGCCTACATGGCATACGCCGGCATAGCGAATACAACCTTTAAAGTCGGCCGCCAGTTAATTACCTATGGCCCCAGTCCGCTGCATCGTTTTATCGGTAACGTCGGCTGGCGCCAAAACTGGCAGAGTAACGATGCCGTGACCCTGGTGAATAAATCCATCCAGAATCTCACTCTCAGTTATGCCTATAGCTGGAACGTGAACCGGATTTTCACGGACGAGGCCATGACCAGTTCCAGGGCGAATTACGACAGCGATTCGCATTTCTTCAACGGCCAGTATGTGGTGGCGGGATACGGTACGCTGGAAAGCTACGTCTATTTACTGGATTTTCAGAATTCACCGGCCGACTCAAATGCCACCTATGGCGTTCGTTTCAGCGGTGATCATCAGATGACCGACGTCTTCAAACTGATCTATGCCCTGGAATACGCTGGTCAGCAGGATTATGGTCATAATACGATCGATCTTGACGAGGATTACTTCGAAGGCGAATTCGGCGTCAACGTCAAGGTCGGGGAAAGCTTCGGCCCGGTGACCCTGAAATTCGACTACGAAATGCTGGGCGGTAATGGCACCATCGGTTTCAGAACCCCACTTGCTACTCTCCACGCCTATCAGGGTTGGGCGGACCGATTTCTGATCACGCCCGCCGATGGTATCGATGACTGGTATTTCACCGCCAGCAGTCCGATAGCCGGTTTCAAC
>JACVQI010000222.1 GCA_015661095.1 Gammaproteobacteria bacterium | reverse complement strand
CTCTGCGGCGCCATCATCATTGCCGGTTTGTTTTCAGGTAATGTGGCCGCTACTCCCGGTGACAGGCTGAGTGTCACAGTCAAGCGCGCGAACGTCCGCACCGGCCCGTCAACCAGTCATCCCATCGTCTACCAACTGCAGCGAGGCAGCAAAGTAATCGAGTTGCAACACAAAGATGACTGGATTGAGGTTGACAGCAAGGATTCTAATTCGAAATCCGGCTGGATCCACTCCACACTCTTGAGTAAGGACACTGCCGGCGAAAAACCCATTACCTCAAACAAAACTGTATCATCTGATCCCCTGTTCGATTTATTCATGCAGGCATTCGAACAATACCAGGCAAAGGTTAAAACCAATACTGGTCAGACCTATTTCGCCAAGGTTGAAAATCCGGGCAACCGGGTGATTCAACTGACGATCACGAACGATTGGGTCAATCTAAGCCGACCGGAGCGGGACGCACAACTAACGGAAATATTCAACATCTGGAATGCGGCCGTCGGCGACGACCTTCCTATCACGGTCGATATCATCGATCAGGATGGGACCCGGCTGCTATCAAAATTCAAGTAACCGGGGACCTCGCATCATCAATTATTACCAGGGCATCTGCACACCCGGCTCATAACTGAAAAATTTACCGTTATCCGCCGGAGTCAACCCGGCGACCGTCTGGTAGATCTTGGCGGCACTCTCCGCCACGGTAATCAGGCCGGGGAATCGCTGTTTGGCTTCCTCAAAAGACTCATCCGTCTGGCTGTGCACCACACCGGGATGCAGGGCGATGGTGGTTATCCCCAGTTGTCCCAATTCATGGGCAATATCAAAAGTGAACATATTCAGCGCAGCCTTGCTGCCACGATAGACATAGCGTTTCGGTTCGTGGCTGGAGTTGGCGAACGAGCCGGCCTGCGAGGAGATATTGATAATCTTCTTTTCCCCCGATGCGGCGACGTGGTCCATGAACGCTTGCATGATCCGGACCGGACCGAAGGTGTTGACGTCAAATACCTTGCGGGCGTAATCGAAATCCATTTCCTTGAGTGGTTTGTTCCATTCGTCCACAGGTAACAGTCCGGCATTATTAATCAGCACATCGATGGGCTGTTTTTTGTATTTTTCGGCCAGGGCGGTAATCGCGGCAGGATCCGTCACATCCAGTGCTTCTATGATAATACGGTTGTTCGCCTGCGCAAGCATTTGTAACTCCTGCGCCGATTCCGGGCTGCGGCAGGTGGCGATCACACGCCAGCCATGCGCCGCATATTCCTTGACCAAACCAAGACCAATACCCCGATTGCTACCGGTGATAAGGACCGTTGATTCCGCCTGGACACAGGCAGTAACGAACATTAGCAACACCAACAGCAGCTTTCTCATGGTTACCTCCAGAATTGATTCATCATTCCGCCAACCAAACACTACGAGCACTATGTATTAATTGATCAGGATCATCACCCGATCTGCGCCTGCATACTTATAATCATCCTATCCATGACTGCCCTCCTGATGACATGCAACAGTCACACAACCATCGATAGTAATTATAAATGACAAACATGACGGCGGCAGAACAATTCAACGCGCGGTCCGGACGGATCGAGGACGCCATCCAGTTGAAAGTTCCGGATCGGGTACCGGTATTGGCGAATTTCAGGTATTTCGCCGCCAAATATGCGGGACTGACACCCGCCTGCGCCTTTTACGATGCGGAAGGTTGGATGGCGGCCAACAAGAAAGCCATTCTCGACTTCCAGCCCGATCTCTACTATGCACCACTGACCGACTCCGGCAAGGCTTTTGAAATTCTCGGCATGAAGCAGGTCCGCTGGCCGGGACACGGCGTACCCGTCAATGCCTCGCACCAGTTTGTGGAAGGTGAGTACATGAAGGCGGATGAGTACGACAAATTCCTGGAAGATGTATCGGGATATGCCCTGACTACTTATCTACCGCGCCTGTGCGAAGCGCTGGAACCACTCAGCACACTCCCTTCCTTCAAAACGCTGTTGTTCGGCAATGCCGGGCTGAGTGAACTGGCCGCGACCCTGGCCAGACCGGAAATCGAAAAGGCCCTGCAAAACCTAATCCGGGCCGGGCATGAAATCAACCACACCAGGGCCGTGGTCCATAACTTCAACCAGGACATGGCCGTTCTGGGCTACCCCTGTATCAGCGGCCATGCCACCAGCGCCTTCGATGTGCTGTCGGATCTGCACCGGGGTATGCGCGGCTCGATGCTGGATATGTATTATCGTCCGGATAAATTGCTGCAGGCGATTGAGAAGCTGGAACCGATCACGCTGCAGCGGACGCTAGACAGCGCCAGATTACACGGCAGTACCCGGATTCAGGTCCCTTTGCACCGTGGGGCCGACGGTTTCATGTCCGATGATCAGTTCCGGGAACTCTACTGGCCGAATCTGAAACGACTGCTACTGGCACTGATCGACGCCAACCTGACACCCTGCGTGTTCTTCGAGGGCGGCTACAATTCCCGGCTGAAATACCTTCGGGAGCTGCCTCCGGGCAAGATACTCGCGCGCTTTGACACAACCGATGTATTCGCGGCCAAGGACATCATCGGTGACGTGGTGTGCATCTGCGGTAACATGCCGGTTTCCATCTTGCAGGTCGGCAGCATTGATGACGTCAAAGCCTATGCGAAAAAGCTGATCGATATTGTCGGCAGGAACGGCGGTTTTGTCATGTGCACTCGTGGCGTACTGGATGAAACCAAACCGGAAAACGTCAAGGCCTGGTTTGAATTCACCAAAGAATATGGCGTTTATTAAGCAACCACACCCTGCCTCCCGATCAGGTGCTGTATGGTCAACTGGTACCAATTAGATAGCGCAGAAGTCATCGCTAAATTAAACAGCTCCCGCGAGGGGCTTACCAGTAATGCAGCAATAACATTACTTGCCAGGTATGGCTATAACAATCTAACGGAAAAAAAACCAACGCCTCCCTTCGTCCGCTTCCTGCTGCAATTCCATAATCTGCTCATCTATGTACTGCTGGCCGCCGGTGGTATCGCCGCGGCCATGGGTGAATGGGTGGATGCGGGCGTTATTATTGGTGTTGTGGTCATTAACGCAATTATCGGCTTTTTCCAGGAAGCGCGGGCCGAGCAGGCTCTGGCCTCCCTGAAAAAGATGCTGTCATTGCGGGCAACTGTCCTCCGGGATGGCAGCCAGCAGGAGATCGCCGCCGAGAATCTGGTACCGGGGGACATCGTGGTGCTGGCCGCCGGTGACAAAGTGCCCGCCGATTTGCGGCTCTTCAAGACGAAAAACCTGCATATCGATGAAGCCGCACTGACGGGTGAATCCCTGCCAGTCGGCAAATACACTGATCCCATAAGGGAAGAAGTGGAGACAGGCGACCGTATTAATATGGCCTTCAACGGGACATTTGTTACCGCCGGTCAAGGCCTGGGTATCGTCACCGCTACCGGCGATCAGACGGAACTGGGCAAAATCGCCGGCATGCTGCAAGCGGTAGAGCATGGCAAAACACACCTGACACTACGCCTGGAATCATTCAGCAAAACCCTCACTATTGTAATCATCACGGGTTGCATCATTGTTTATGCATT
>JACVQI010000046.1 GCA_015661095.1 Gammaproteobacteria bacterium | reverse complement strand
CCTCACAGTAGAGATACAAGGAGCAGCAAAAAAGGGCCGGAGTGGTTAGATTTTAACTCCGGCCCTTTTTTGTGTTTGTCCGCGTGGGCACGAACAACGTGCCCACCCTACTCGACTATTGAATTTCTTCCACCTTGATTAATACTGACCGCAGTTCACCGCCGCGGCGGCGGGTGTTGTCCAGCACCGAGGTGCCGCCCTGGTTGTAGGTTTGATTCACGCCACCGACGCTGATCCATTCACCGAGCCTTCCTTGTACGGTGGTCTCGATGTTTTGCACTTCGAAGGCGCCGCCTTGCTGCGGTTGACTGCGCGACAGGTTGGGTGATACCAGCAAGGTGACGTTGTTACCGCTGAGACGGGGGATGACATAAAACCCGGAGGTCACATCGTGATATTCAACCGTGTCCTGGACCACGACCCCGTTGCCGGTGACATAGGCATTCTGGTTGGCGATGGGGACTGATTGGCCGGTCTGGATATAGGCCGGTTCGCCTTCAATGGTCTGTACCCGGAAGTCATTATTTTCCGTCCGGTTCGATTGTGTGCTCACGCCGCGCCAGCGGATGGTGTTACCGTCAGCATCAGTGGCGCTCACTTCGGCGCCACGTTCACCACGTCCTGGACCACCGGTGCCGATACTGACATTGCCGGTGGTATAGCTGCCATCCACCGCCGATCGGTTTCTGACCATGTTGCCATCGACATCCTGCCGGACGGTAATCATCAGCCGGCGCATGGGCGTGTCGAGATTGCGTAGTACCTCTTTGATTTCCGCCAGATTGGCCGGCGTGGTTTTTACTATCAGTTGGTTGTTCATACCGGTAACAGAACCGCCTGCGCCGACCAGGGGCTGGATGATGGGGATCACCTGTTCCAGGGGCCGATTTTGTAACGGGATTACTTCCACCTTCATCTGCGCCGCCGCTGTTGGTAGATACACTGCCAGCAGTAAGGCGGCCGTCTGAAACAGAAATTTTTTCATATCGATAATTGCCTCAGGTTTGTGTCCTGGGTGGCCTTGTCCCACATTTCGTTGAATTCCTTCACCAGATATTTAGCGACTCGCTTGTCGCTGAAATTGGTCTTGCCTTCAAAGCGTTCCGTATACAAGCGGTGCAGGTAACCGGTGGTATCGGCAACAAACACCATTTCACTAAAATCCTTATATTCAGGCGGTGGTACACGGATCTGCATGTAGGTTGGCAGGGTTCTGACCAGGTCTATCAGCCGGTGCCGCCGGGAAACGATAGTCTTCGGTTCGAATACCAGGATGCGGACACTGGCGCGGCGGTTCTTCAGTACCATGGCCTTGACTGCATCGAGGAATTCACTGGTATCGAACAGGTCCGGATCGAGTTGGCGGCTGATGATTTCGATGGTGCGCTGACACTGTTGCGTCATCTTCACGACGGCGAGACGGTTTTCATCCCGGCTGGCGATATCAATCGTGTCGTCCGTCTGTCCCAACTGGTTATTTTCAAATGTCTGCATCGTTGGCGCTTGCTTCGTTAGACTGGCTTAGATAATAGACCAGTAACGCCAGCGGGACAATTATTTCGCCGCCGCCAACACCATTTTCCGGTGTACGATCCCGGCATCCATGAAGGTCGCGCCTTGTTCGATGAAACCGTGGCGCTGGTAAAAACCAACGGCATCGATCTGCGCGTTCAGAAACAGATGCTGCATGTTGTTCGTCGCGGCGATGTGCAGCAGTTCTCTCAGCAAAGCGCTGCCGATACCCAGACGCCGGTGCTCACGCAAGACTGCCATGCGTCCGATCTGGCCGTTGTCCAGCAAGCGGGCCGTCCCCAGCGGCTGGTGATCGGCGGATAATGCCAGGACATGCAGCGCGGTGTCGTCCCGGCCATCCCATTCTTCGGCCAGCGGGACATGTTGTTCCTCTACGAAGACTGTAAAGCGGATAGCGCGCAGGTCCTCTATGGCTTCCTGCCAGCTGACCTGCCTGACTGTATAGCTGGTCATAAATGATGCATCGCGGAAAGTGCTGAGGATGCTTTCAGCCGGGACCTTGTTTGACACGCGCGGCAATGAGGCGCGCTTGCTGTTCTGCATTACCGGTATATTGCGCGGGTGTTAATGCCAGCAGCGCTTGCCTGGCGGCATCCGGCAATTCCAGTTGTTTGATGATTTTTCTCAGCGTGGCTTGATCGATAGCCCGGCCGCGGGTCAGTTCCTTGAGTTTTTCGTAGGCCTGATCGACGCCGTGCCGGCGCATCACAGTTTGTATGGGTTCCGCCAGCACTTCCCAGGCGCCATCCAGATCGGCCGCCAGTTTTTCCGTCACTGCTTCCAGCCTGTCCAGCCCCTTTATGCAGGCTTGCCAGGCGATAGTGCTATGGGCGATTGCGGTGCCCATGGTTCTGATGACGGTGGAATCCGACAGGTCCCGCTGCCAGCGTGAGATCGGTAGTTTTTCCGCCAGGTGTTGTAACAGACTGTTGGCGACGCCGAGGTTGCCTTCGGCGTTCTCGAAATCGATCGGGTTGACCTTGTGCGGCATGGTGGATGAGCCGACCTCGCCGGCAACGGTCTTTTGCCGGAAATATCCGAGCGCGATATAACCCCACACATCCCTGCACAGGTCGATGAGTATGGTGTTGATCCGGGCCAGGGTCTGGAAATACTCCGCCATGTAATCATGCGACTCGATCTGGGTGGTGTGCGGGTTCCAGACCAGTCCCAGCGATTCGACGAATTCGCGCGACACCTGCAGCCAGTCGACTTTCGGATAGGCTGCGAGATGGGCGTTGAAGTTACCGACGGCGCCGTTGATTTTGCCGAGCACAGCAACGTGATGAAATTGATCGTACTGGCGCTGCAGGCGGTGCAGAAAGATTCCGATCTCCTTGCCGAGTGTCGTCGGCGAGGCCGTCTGGCCGTGGGTCCGCGCCAGCATGGCCAGTCCCGCGTAGTTATCGGTCAGGTCCGCCAGTCTGGCGCTGAGTGTCTGCAGCGCCGGTTGCAGGATCTGGTTCCTGGCATCGGCCAGCATCAGTGCGTGGCTGAGATTGTTGATATCTTCCGAGGTGCAGGCGAAATGGATGAATCCGACCAATGCCTGCAATTCTGGATTGCCGGCCATCTTTTCGCGTAAAAAATATTCGACCGCCTTCAGATCATGGTTGGTGGTTTGCTCGATGGCCTTGACCCGCGCCGCGTCCTCCAGGGAAAAATCCGCGATGATGTTGTCGAGCAATTGCCGGGCGGTCACGCCCGGTTCCTGCACTTCCGGCAGGCCGGGATGGCCGGCGAGTGTTTGCAGCCACTGGATTTCCACCAGCACCCGGTAACGGATCAGGCCGTATTCGCTGAAGATATCGCGCAGGTCCTCGGTCTTGCTGCCGTAACGGCCATCGACCGGAGAAATCGCTGTCAGGCTGTTTAGTTCCATCCGCTCATTATTGCTTTAAACTTTAAACTTTCAACTTTTAACTGTATTTAAGGGCACGGATTCGGATAACGGGTATGGATCTTTTCGATGCCCTTAATGACTGCTTTGGGTAATTCTACCTCGATGCTGGCGATATTGGATTTTAATTGCTCTATGCGGGTGGCGCCGATGATATAGCTGGTCAGAAACGGCCGGCTGTTGACATAGGCCAGGGCCATTTGCAATGGGTCCAGATCGCTCTCCCGGGCCAGTGCCACGTATTGCTCGATGGCGGCGCTGGCCAGGGGACTCTTATAGCGCAGGAAATCCGGAAACAGAGTCAATCTGGCCCCTGGCGGCTGTTGATTATTTAGATACTTTCCGCTTAGGGTGGCCATGGCCGCGGGCGAGTAGGCCAGCAGGCCGATGTGTTCACGGTGGGCAAATTCCGCCAGGCCGATCTCGAAGGTCCGGTTCAGCAGGTTATAGGGATTCTGGATACTGACGATCCGACTCAGGGACTGCTCGCGGGCGATGCGCAGATATTCAGCCAGGCCCCAGGGTGTCTCATTCGAGATACCGATATAGCGGACCTTGCCGGCCTGTACCAGTTCATCCAGCGCAGCCAGGGTTTCGGCGATGGCGGCGCGGTCCTTGTCCGGGGCATGAAAGTAATTCAAACGGCCAAAGCAATTGGTGTCCCGATCCGGCCAGTGCGGCTGGTACAGGTCGATATAATCGGTTTGCAACCGGCGCAGGCTGGCGTCGACCGCGGCATTAATGTTTTTTTTATCGAGCCGGATGTCGCCATCGCGGATGTGTGCCACGCGTTCGGACCAGGCGCAGACCTTGGTGGCGATGATCAGTTGCTGGCGGTTGCGGCGCTGGTGTAGCCAGTTGCCGATAATGGTTTCGGTCTGGCCATAGGTCTCGCTCCGGGGCGGGACGGGATACATCTCGGCGGTGTCGATAAAGTTGATGCCGGCGCTGACGGCATAGTCCAGTTGCTGATGGCCTTCCGTCTCGCTGTTCTGCTGGCCCCAGGTCATGGTGCCCAGACAAATCCGGCTGACGTCAAGATCGGTAGAGCCCAGTTTGCTAAATTTCATGCCTGTCAACGGGAAGCTTTTTCAGCTAATGATAATCGGTTTCGGGTGGAAGAAAACAGTTTCTTCAACCTGCACTTTTCTATAGTAGTATAACGCCATCATGAAAGAGTTGATGCTGACCCGGCCTGATGACATGCACCTGCATTTGCGCGATGGTGCGGCGCTGGCTGCGGTCGTCGCCAGCAGTGCCCGTTGCTTCGCGCGCGCCATCGTCATGCCCAATCTGCAACCGCCGGTTACCACCATCGAACAGGCATTGGCCTACCGGCAACGTATACTGGCGGCTCTGCCTGCGGGTCTGGATTTTGAGCCGCTCATGACCCTGTATCTCACCGGCAATACCAGGCCGGCGGAGATTAAACGGCTCGCCGGCCATGCCAGTGTGCTGGCCGTGAAATATTATCCGGCGGGAGCCACATTCAATGCCGATAACGGCGTCACCACGATCGAGAAGGCTTATCCGGTCATCGAACAGATGGCCATATCCGGCGTGCCCCTGCTGATGCATGGGGAAGTGAATGATCCTGGCGTCGATATCTTCGATCGGGAGCAGGTTTTTATCGAGACCATCCTCGATCCCTTGCTGAACCGGTTTCCCGGACTGCGCGTGGTCTTCGAGCACATCACCACGGAGCAGGCGGTACGTTATGTCGAACAGGGTCCGGCGACGCTGGCCGCCACCATCACGCCGCAACATTTACTCTACAACCGCAATGCCATTTTCGACCACGGCATCCGTCCGCATTATTACTGTCTGCCGGTGCTGAAGCGCGAGCCGCACCGTCTGGCCCTGGTTGCGGCGGCGACCAGCGGTCATCCGCGCTTTTTTCTCGGTACCGACAGCGCCCCGCATGCGCAGTCCGCCAAGGAGAGCGCGTGCGGTTGCGCCGGTATCTATTCAGCACCGGTGGCGCTTGAGATCTATATCGAGATATTCGAACGGGCCGGTGTACTGGATCGCCTGGAGGCATTTGCCAGTCATTTCGGCGCCGATTTTTATGGTTTGCCGCGCAACACCGGCACCATCCGGCTGCAACAAAAGGACTGGAACATCCCGACAACCCTGCCCTATCTGGACGATTGCATCATTCCCATGCGGGCCGGTGAAATCTGCCACTGGCGGTTGGTGGCCGATGTCTGACGCCGCCAATAATAGTCCGGTCGCACAGCGCTTCCGCGGGTTTTTCCCGGTCGTGGTGGATGTGGAAACCGGTGGCTTCAATGCCAGCACCGATGCCTTGCTGGAAATTGCCGCCATCCTGCTGGAAGTAAACGATCAGGGTCTGTGGGTACCGAGCGAGACTATCTCCCGGCATGTCCACCCGTTCCCCGGCGCCAATCTGGACAAGGCCGCGCTGGAGTTTACCGGCATCGATCCTCATCATCCGTTCCGCATGCAGATCGCGGTTACCGAGCAGGCCGCGCTGCAGGATGTGTTTCGTCTGGTCCGCAAGCAAAAGAAAGCGCACGGATGCAAACGCGCCATCCTGGTTGGTCACAATGCCGCTTTTGACCTCGGTTTTGTCAACGCCGCAGTCGAGCGCACGGGTATCAAACGCAATCCCTTCCACCCCTTCAGCACGTTCGACACCGTGACCCTGGGCGGACTGGCATACGGCCAGACCGTTCTGTCACGCGCGGTGGAGGCAGCCGGTTTCAGCTGGGATGAGAAAAGCGCCCATTCCGCCATTTATGATGCGGAGAAAACCGCCGAATTGTTTTGCGCGATAGTGAACCGCTGGCAGTGGAACAATTCCCGCTAAGCGTCCGCTATGTGTCTGGTACTGATTGCTTATAAGACCCATCCCGATTTTCCCCTGGTCATCGCCGCCAACCGCGATGAATTTTACCGGCGGCCAGCCAGTCCCGCCGCTTTCTGGCCGGATCATCCGCATATTCTGGGCGGCCGTGACCTGCTACGCGGTGGCACCTGGCTTGCCGTCGATCGACAAGGCCGGCTGGCAGCAGTCACCAATTACCGCGAACCGGCGGTGCAGAATCAGAACCAGAGCCTGAAATCCAGGGGTTTGCTGGTCACTGACTATCTATTTAGCAAAGACACAGCACAAGATTATCTGGACGACCTGGCGGAGCGGGTGCGGGAATATGACGGTTTTAATCTCTTCGCTGGCGATGCGGTGGCATTCTTTTTCTACGGCAGTTATTTAAACCGGTCAGTACAACTGCAACCCGGCATCCACGGCATCAGCAATGGCGATCTGGATTATCCCTGGCCCAAGGTTACCCGGGGCAAGCAGGCCCTGCAGGCCCTTGTGGCTGACAGTGCCAGCCCCGCTGCGGAATCATTATTCGCTATTCTGCAGGATCGGTCCGTGCCGGCCGACACCGAATTACCTGATACCGGAATGGGGTTGCAGATGGAGCGCATGCTGGCGCCGGTGTTCGTCACCGGTATCGACTACGGCACACGCTCATCAACAGTTCTAATCGTGAACCATAATGGCCGAGTGGATTTTGCTGAGCGGAGTTTCGGTCCTGGCGGTGAGTTACAGAATACGGTGGAATTTGAATTTCAGATAGACTCAAGAATGGAAACACAGAGGCATGGGAGACACGGAAATAAGGCTGAAGGTATTTAGACTGAAGGTGTCTGTCCTTCAGCCTTCGGTCTTCAGCCTTTGCTCTTATTAACTCCGTGCCTCCGTGTTTTACTAAACGATGGTCGGCTTGCGTGATGAAAGGCGTTATGTTCTGATACCGGCCCATGACCCGCAAGCCCATCTTATGGATCGCCCTGTCAATCCTTTCGGTTGCCTGTACGGCATTTGCGTTCTGGTTTTTCCCACGCGCTTTTCCCATCGTCTCACTGGACATCACCATGACCCGCGCTGCGGCGCTGGAAAGGGCGGCAGCGCTGGCGGAACAGCACGGCTGGGGCCCGGCGACTGAGGCGCGATCAGCTGCGTCTTTCTCACTCGACAACGAGGTGCAGACCTTTGTCGAACTTGAAGGCGGTGGTGCCGAGGCCTTTAAGGCGTTGCTGAATGACCCTGTCTATACACCGTACACCTGGCGGGTGCGCCGTTTTCGCACCGGTGACGTTAACGAATCCAACATCTTTTTCCGGCCTGACGGCCGGTCGTTTGGTTTCAGCGAGAGGATCGCGGAAGACGCCGTGCGGCCCAACCTGTCTACCGATGCGGCGCGTGCGCTCGGAGAGCGTACCGCCGATGCTGTTTTACAGATCGATCTGGCGACGCATGAACGGGTTGAATCGGGACAGGAACAGCGCGCGAACGGCCGCACCGATCACACCTTTATGTATGAACGCAGGGACGCCAGGCTGGGCGAAGGCCGCTATCGGGTGAAAGTTGTCATCAGCGGCGACCGTGTGAGCGAGATTATGCCGGGGGTGCGCGTGCCGGAGGCGTTCCAGCGCCGCTACCAGGAGATGCGCTCGGCGAATTCCACCATCGGCACCGCCAGCAGTGTCGGTGCAATTATTTTATATTTGCTGATCGGCTGCGGTATCGGCTGTTTTTATTTGTTGCGCAAACGCGCCTTGCTCTGGCGTCCCGCGGTAGCGGTCGCGGCTGTAATCACCACCGCCCTCATCCTGGCCGGAATCAACGAGTGGCCGCTCCTGTGGCTGCAATATGACACGGCGCTGCCTGCGGGCAGATATGTGATGCAGACTCTGCTAACGATAATTATTTTCGGCATCGTGCTGGGCGCGGTGATGGCGGCTACCTTCATGACCGCGGAAGGACTGTCGCGCCTGGCCTTTCCGGATCACCCACAACTCTGGCAGATCTGGCGGCGTGATGCGGCTCCGACCATGGCTGTGGCCGGCCGTACCGCGGCCGGTTATCTGGCTATGCCGCTGATGCTCACTTATGTCATGCTGTTTTATTTTATCGCTGGCCGATTGTGGGGCTGGTGGAATCCCTCGGAGGCATTGGTCAATCCCGATTCCCTGGCCCACTATGCGCCGTGGTTGACTCCCTTCGCCAATGCCATGCAGGCCGGTGTCTGGGAGGAATGTCTGTTTCGCGCCGTGCCACTGGCCGGGGCCGCACTGCTCGGGCAGCGCTTTGGCCGGCGTAATCTGTTCATTGGTGTCACCCTGGTATTGCAGGCCTTCATCTTCGGTGCGGCGCACGCAACTTATCCGGCCCAGCCCGCCTATGCGCGGCTGGTCGAGTTGATTATTCCTTCACTGCTATTCGGAATTTTTTATCTGCGCTTCGGGTTGTTGCCGTCCATCATCCTGCACTTCACTTTTGATATTACCCTGATGGCATTACCGATCTTTGCCAGTTCCGGCGCAGGAGTCTGGCTGAATCGCGTCCTGGTGGTCTTGTTGATGCTGTCGCCGGCGCTGGTGGTACTGATACGCCGGGGCCAGTCCGGCGCCTGGTTGGAATTACCTGCTGGCTTGCGTAACGCCGCCTGGCTGCCCCCGGCCGTCGTGGCTGAAACACCGACCAGTCCATCGCCCCAGTTACAGCAACCGGGTAACTGGCCGCGGCATCTGCTGCCGGCCCTGGCGGTGTTCAGCATCGTCGCCCTGCCGGCGGCTCTCTGGATGCAGGCACAGATGCGACCGCTGGTACCGGTGCTCGAGATATCCAAAGTAGAGGCGGAAACAATCGCCCGCCAGACTCTGGTTGATCGCGGTATCAAACTGCCAGCCGGGACACGCGTACTGGTGTCAATGTTGAGCGAGCCGGGTATGGAGGACCGTTTTATCTGGCAGACTGCTGGCCGTGTTGTTTATGAGTCCCTGATCGGGGATTGGCTGCATCCACCGCGGTATTTTGTGCGCTTCGCCCGCTTCGAAGGTGATGTCGCCGAGCGCGCCGAGGAATGGGTGGTCACCGTCACGCGGAATGGCATCGTCCGCACCGTACGGCATACGATCGCGGAAGATGTTCCGGGAGCGAATCTCAGCGAGGAGCAGGCCAGGGCATTGGCGCTGTCAGGAATTGAACGCGAACTGAACGTCAGCCCGGATGCGGTGCGCGTGGTTTCGGTTGAGCCGAAAAAACAACCGGCGCGGGCGGACTGGATCATCACTTACGCCGATACCGCCGGTGATGCGCTCCCGCAGGGCGAGCGGCGTCTGCGAGTGGATATCGCCGGCGATGAAGTCACCGGCGCGGTGAAAATGATACATGTCCCGGAGGAATGGCAACGGCAATTGCGTGCGGATGATGTAGCTATCAGCGGCTTATCGATCCTGCGGACCCTGATGTTGCTGGGTGTGGTGTTAACGGGTGTGATAGCCGCAATCGTTGGCTGGAGTCGGGGCCGTTTCTCGGTCCGATATTTTCTGGTGACTGCCGGGCTTGTGCTGGTGGCCGGAGTGGCCGTTCTGGCGAATAACCTATGGCCTGTTACTACCGCGCAGTTTTCCACGGCGCAGTCATTCGCTCAACAGGCGGCCCGTAACATCGCGTTGCTGGGCATGCTGGTCGGGGTCGGCGCGTTGGTGGCGGGATTGATTGCGGGGATGACGCTGCCGTGGCGGCGTCCTACCGGCATCCCCGGCAGGCAGCTAGTTCTGGCGGGGATTTTATGGGCGATTGCGATCCGTTGTCTGAGCATAGCGCCGATATTTCCCTTCGGTACCGTGATGCCAGCCTGGCCGAATACGGGAGATGCCATTACCGTCATACCACTGCTTGCGAAAACCGCCACAAACCTGATCACTTTTTGTGTTTATACCTTGCCGGCGTTGCTGATATTCGGTGTCACGGACCGTTATACCGCAGGCTGGTCCCGCAGATGTGGTCTGGCTTTTATCCTGTTGTTCGTGTGGGGTGCGATTTATTACGGGTCGACCGCCGCCGGTTCCCTGACGGGGTGGGTCGTGTCGGCATTAGCCATGGGACTGGTTACGGCGATCGGATATAGTCTGCTGATACGTCACGACCTGGCGGTAATTCCGGTGATAATCGCCGCATCGATAGTGATCGATCTGCTGCCGAAGAATGAGTCGGCCTATCCTGGCGCTTACTATGGCAACATACTGGCGATAATCGTTATCACGAGCGCCGGCTGGTTATCGTTTAAAACCATGCGGCGGATTCAACCGGCCGGATCGTCAGAATCGGTACAGGGAAGTTAGCTGGATACGGTCCAGCTCTCCGTTGCGACCGTCTTCCAGTTCCCGGTAACCATGCAGCCATTCAATGCCGATCGAGGCATTCAGGCTCGGACTCCATATCAGGTTCAGATGAGTGGAATAAATCATATTATTGACGCTGCCGGGATCGGCGGCGGTTGCGTGATCGGCCTGGGCAAAACCGGCAGTGGCTGTCGTGCGTAAATCCTCAGTCCACCAGTGTTGTATGGCTGCGTAACCGCCGATAATCGGTGACAGGTGGATGCGACCGCTGGCATCGATAACACC
>JACVQI010000221.1 GCA_015661095.1 Gammaproteobacteria bacterium | reverse complement strand
CCCAGTCCCTGGTTGCGGCGCCGGGCAGAGCTTGGCCTGTCGCTATTACACGCAGAGTAAGCCACTACTAACAGAAACCGCGAGTGGAGTAAAACAAGTCATGCATGAGGTATTTATCTACGATGGGATCCGGACCGCATTCGGTCGCCATGGCGGCGCTTTGGCATCGGTCAGGCCGGATGAATTGCTGGCCAGTACCATCCGAGAGGTGGTGAGAAGGAACAATTTTGACGCCAGTCTGATTGAAGATGTTATTGCCGGTGATACCAACCAGGCCGGGGAGGATGCAAGAAATGTCGCCCGTAATGCCGCCCTGCTGGCCGGGCTGCCCACCACGGTCGCCGGCGCGACCGTGAATCGACTTTGCGGCAGTGGCGCGGCAGCAGCGCTGGACTGCGCCCGTGCGATCAAATGCAAGGAAGGCCATCTCATGATCGCCGCCGGTGTCGAAAACATGAGCCGTTCGCCCTGGGTCATCGCCAAGGCGGAAACGCCTTACAGTCGTAGTCAGGAGATGTTTGATTCGACTATCGGCTGGCGTTTTCCCAATCCCCGCCTGCTGAAAGAATATGGCAACGACTCCATGGCAGAAACTGCGGATAACATAGCCAAAGATCTCGGGATTACACGAGCCGACAGCGATGCCTATGCCTATGCTTCCCAGCAACGCTATGCCGCGGCCAGAGCGGATGGTTTTTATCAGGACGAGATCATGGCCATTGAAGTCCCGGGCGCGAGTCGCAAGGACCCGGTTCTCGTGATCGCCGCGGATGAACATCCCCGGCCTGAAACTTCTCTGGAGAAGCTGGCTTCATTAAAACCTTTGTATGCGGGTGGTGTCGTCACCGCCGGCAACGCGTCCGGTATTAACGATGGCGCCGGGGCCTTGTTGCTGGGGTGTCAGGACATCGGTAAGAAGCTCGGTCTGCAAGTCAGGGCCAGAATCATCACCGGCGCGGTCGCCGGTGTCGACCCAAGGGTTATGGGGCTCGGCCCGGTGCCAGCGTCGCAAAAGGCGTTGCAACGTGCCGGTCTTGATCTGAAGGACATGGATGTCATCGAGATAAACGAAGCCTTCGCGACCCAGGTGCTGGGGGTCTTGAAACAATTAGGATTAACGAAAGATGACACCCGTATCAATCCAAACGGCGGCGCCATCGCCATCGGTCATCCGCTCGGCGCCTCCGGCATCCGGCTGATTCTGACAGCCATGCGGCAACTGGAGCGGATAAAGGGCCGCTATGCGCTTGTCAGTCTGTGTATCGGCATCGGTCAGGGTATTGCCGTGATTCTGGAAAGAGTCAAAAGTTAAAAGTGGAAAGTGGAAAGGAATGTAGGTCGGGTTGAGTAAAGCGAAACCCGACATCAATGAGTCGTTTATACTTTTTACTTTGAACTTCCCACTGTTAATGGGTCATAGCATAGACAATGTAATTGACACCGAAGCGGTAGGCGAGGGCGGTCATCGGTATCAGGTAGCTGGGATAATCAAGAACTTAAAAGGTGTTGGTGACAACTGAGAATTATTTCAATTTATCACCGGCCACTTTTCGAAGCATTTTTCGCAATATCCCGGCCCATCTATCGATACTTCCGCATTCATCGATCGGGTCACCGGTCTATCTTTTTACCCTCTTTTGAGAAGATAATAAGCATTATCTTATAAAAATTAAGGAGAAAACCGCATGCGTTACCTGTCAACATTATCAGCCAGCCTGGTTCTAGCGTTCATTGCATTTTCGGTCACTGCGCAACAGCCTCCTGCGCCCGTATCCCTGGGGCCTTATACCCTGCCTGAAGGAACGCCGGACTATATCCGTAAGGCCATTGAATCACCGGAACGGACGGATGCGGAAAAGGCCCGTGATTCCTCGCGCCGGCCGGCCGAGATCCTGATGATGTCCGGTATCAAACCGGGTGATCACATTATCGAGATCGCCGGCGTCGGTCAGTACTATACGAAGATCCTCTCGGCCGTGGTCGGACCGAACGGCAAGGTCGATGTTTATGACCTGCCCTATACCGAACGCTTCGCCGGCGAGGCGTCACGGGCGTTCGCCGCAGCGCACCCGAATACGGCTTACCACCAGGAGGACTATAACAATTCGGCCTTTCCGGAGGATGTCGACGTGGTGTTCAACATGCTGTACTACCACGACCTGATCCTGCAGAAAATCGACACGGCCAAGATGAACGCAAAGTTGCTCGCATCCCTGAAACCGGGCAGCGCCTACGTTGTCGAGGAACATAAGGCGGAAGACGGCTCCGGCACCCGTGACGTGGAAAAGCTTCACCGCATCGACGTGCAGGTTGTCAAGGATGAACTGCTCGCCGCCGGTTTCGAACTCATAGAAGACAGCGCCATCCTCGCGCACCCGGAGGACGATCGTACCTGGATGGTGTTCACGCAGGGGCAACGCGGCACCACCGATCGCGCCTTATTTATCTTTCACAAGCCGAAGTAACTTCGACCATCCGGCCCGCATTTTAACAACGCGGGCTGGGTTAATCCTTGTCAGTTGCGCGGAGGATCAAGGGGTAAGAGTACTTGAAATGAAAGATGTTAGGATCAAGTTAAATTTTCTTTCAAGTACTCTGACGCCTTGATTTTCTCTTGACTCTCCCGTTGCGTGAGGCCTTAACTTTCGCAACGCCAGTACAAACCGGAGCGAGATTCATGTATCAGATTGGTGAAGTGGCCACCATGGCCAAGGTCAGCATCCGCCTACTGCGGCATTATGATGAGATCGGCCTGTTGGTGCCTTCGGGCCGCAGCGAGGCCGGGTACCGGCTGTACGGACACAGCGATCTGCAGCACCTGCAGCAGATCCTCTTCTACCGCACGCTGGAATTTCCGCTCGAGGAAATCCAGCGGCTGATGTCCGCTCCCGGTTTCGACCGGCACGCTGCGCTGTTGCAGCAACGCGAACTGATCCGGCGCAAGGCGCAAGAACTCGGCGCCGTGCTGGATCTGCTCGAGCAAACCATAGCCGACATCGACCCCGGAGTTCAGGAGAAAAATACCATGAGTACACAACAAATGTTTGAAGTGTTCCCCGACATGAAACAGGAATACCAGGATGAAGCGCAGGAACGCTGGGGCAACACAGCAGCCTGGAAGCAGTCCGCCGCGCGCTGGAAGAAATACACCAAGACCGACATGGAGCGTATGAAGCAGGAAATGGCACATGTGTACGGGCAACTGGAGAAAGTTTTCGCGGCTGGCACCAGGCCAGATGCGCCCGCAGCACTTGCCGCCATCGAAGCCGCGCGCCTGATGTCCGACAAGTGGTTCTACGACTGCCCGAAGGAGCTCCACGTGAAGGGGACGGAATGGACGAGCAGCGACGAGCGCTTTGTCCGAAACATCGACAAAAATTGTCCCGGCCTTGCCACCTGGATGCATCAGGCGGCCAAAGCGAATCTGCATCCATGATAATCTCAGTTATTACAAAATGGTTTTTACTCTGACCCCAAACTTCTTTTCAAAATATGCAGTCAATCCAGTGAAACACCGGGAATCTCCCGCAGTATCTGCGACCCATGCATCACCGTTAAGATATCAATACGTTCAGACAATATACGATAGATGATTCGGTATGGATTTTCGATGAGTTCCCGCACATCATCCCTGTCGACCTCTGGAACCTTTCTCCCGGATTACGGAAACGTGATGATTTGATCTTCTCGGCTGGTTAGCCGGTCAATCATTTGCAGGGCGTTGGCCGTGGAGTCTTGCGCGATATGATCATAGATAGCATGCAAGTCCTCTATTGAATGTGGCGTCCATTGCACTTGCATGAGTATTATTTGTTTTGCGGCGTGGATTTGCTCAGGCCAAATTGAGTGCGGACTGTTTGGGTGTCGACCCCGGTGCCGGCTTCACTTTCACGCAGGCCAATTTCAATCGACCGGCGTACCGCCAGCCGGTATAACACATCATCCCAAGTTGAATTCTCGGGCAATTGGTCTATCAACTGATGGGCAGTTAGTTTGATATTTTGTGCTGGCGTGCTCATGAAAGTAAGCATAGCAGAAGAAATAGGGCGCAGGAATGACGGCTATAAGTTGCCGCCTTAAGTTTAAGGCGGCAGATTCTATTTACTGTATCCTGGCTTTCGCTCGGATGACGAATACGCTTATTCGACCGGATCGCAACCGAGATTAGGGGATAGCCATCTTTCCATGTGTTTGATATCCGTACCTTTTCTGTGGGTGTAGGGATAGGAAATTGCTTTCAGCAACTGGACTGGGTTTGGCGTTGGCATGGCGTTAACCCGCCATTTTCGCCATTTGACATCGCCGGTTTTTGCTGGATTAAGCTTCCGCTCCTGCTCACGCTCCTTACCTACGTCCTGTAGGCAAAATTGCTACCGGTTCAGGCTGGGTTATTCCAGACGATCGCTATACGCCGATCCGGCAAGATGCAGTGCTACTAACCCTGGGAGCCGAAAATCCGGCTGCACTGGCGTTGCTAGACTATTTAAAATCCGCCCCGGCGTTGGCGATTATCGAAAAATACGGGTACGGTTTGCCCACACATAAAGGCTATGTCACTTTTAAATAGTGGCCTATACTAGCCCCATAGAAATCAGTGAGATAGGTACAGCGATGAGAGCCGAAGAATTTCAGATATTGACAGAAGAACTTGAGAAACTGACGCCGCACCAGCTCGA
>JACVQI010000220.1 GCA_015661095.1 Gammaproteobacteria bacterium | reverse complement strand
TCCTCCATGATCCTGTCGATGATGATTGCCTCCATGTCCGGCGCCATGATCCCGGTGCTGCTGACCAAACTGGGACAGGATCCGGCCACTTCCTCCTCGATCTTTCTAACTACTGTGACTGACGTCATGGGCTTTTTCAGTTTCCTGGGCATCGCCACCCTGTTAATCGGCATGCTCTGAACCACCGGATATCAATATGTTTGACTGGATATTTACTGTTGAAGGCTGGGTGGCGCTGGTGACCTTGTCCACCCTGGAAATCGTTCTCGGCATCGATAACATTGTCTTTATTTCCATCCTGGTTCGACGCCTGCCGGAGGAACAGCGCAAAAAAGGCCGGCAGATAGGTCTCCTGGTCGCCATGATCACCCGCCTGCTGTTGCTGTTTCTGCTGTTCTGGCTGGCGCATCTCAGCGTCGAACTGTTTACCCTGTTCGGCCAGGCCTTTTCCATGCGTGACCTGGTCCTAATCGCCGGCGGCCTGTTCCTGATCTGGAAAAGCACGGTGGAAATCCATCAACATGTCGAAGGGCACAGCGAGCAGCATGAGTTAAAGGCCGTAACCGCGAGTTTCGCCAGCGTCGTCGCGCAGATCGCGATTATCGACATCGTCTTCTCGCTGGATTCAGTGATTACCGCGATCGGGATTGCCGACTACGTCAGCGTTATGGCCATCGCCATTATTATCGCCGTAATCTTCATGGTATTTTTCGTGAACCTGGTCTCGGTTTTCATCGATCGGCATCCCACGCTGAGGATACTGGCGCTCAGCTTCCTGTTAGTGGTGGGACTGGTGTTGGTGGCGGACGGTTTCGATCTGCACATCCCAAGAGCCTATATCTACTTCTCCATGGCCTTCTCCATTTTCGTGGAAACGCTGAATCTGCGCATGAAACATCGCGACTGAACCGCTGCTGCCCCTGGCGTCGAAACGAATGGATGATCAGACTATCGGTGGTTCCAGGGCGGGTTTTTCGTCAGTTGCCGGATTCATTTCATACTGAAATTCCTCCACCTGCTCGGCCACGACGCCGACGCTCTTGAAGCGCGCCAGATTAAACAGGGCTTCGCCTTCATTCACCAGCGGGATATTGGTCCGGCCAATGATAATGCCGGAGTCCTGGGCATAGATACATTCCTCCTTGGCCCCGAAAGGATCCGCGATGATCCCCAGCAACTCGCCCTTCTCCACTTTCGCCCCCAGGGTCTTGACCACACGCAGGATGCCGCTCTGCGGCGCGCGGATCCAGGTGCTGGACCGGGCCACCAGCGGCTCGATGATTTTCTGCTTCTTCTTCAGCTCCGGCAACATGGCCAGTTCCCGCATCACGGCCACGATGCCTTTGACACCAGCGCGGATCGACACTTCATCAAACCGCAGGGCCTCACCGGCCTCATAGACGATTACGGAGATATCGAACTTCTCGGCGGATTCACGCAGGGAGCCGGGAACTATCTTCGTGTTGATGATCACCGGCGCGGTAAAGGCCCGCGCCATGCGTTCAGTTTCCGGATCATCCAGCAGGGCACGCACCTGGGGCAGATTATCGCGATGAATGGCGGCGGTATGGATATCGATGCCATGGGTGCATTTGGCAACAATCTCGGTCAGGAACAGATGCGCCATGCGTCCCGCCAGGGATCCCGTTTCCGAACCGGGAAAAGAGCGGTTCAGATCGCGCCGATCCGGTGTATAACGACTCTGGTTGATGAAGCCGAAGATGTTGACCACCGGCACGGCGATTAAGGTGCCACGCAATTGCTTGAGGACCTTGAGTTTCAGCACGCGGCGGATGATCTCGACGCTGTTGATCTCGTCGCCGTGGATGGCGCCGGACAGAAATAACACCGGCCCCGGCTGCCGGGCATGGATGACATACACGGGCAAGGTCATCTCGTTGTGGGTATAGAGATCGGGGATGCGCAGATCGATGGCGGTTCTTTCCCCCTGATTGATGGTCTTGTTCCCGATGGTCAACGGCTGGCGCATGTCTGGATCCGGTTATGGCAGCAACCCTGTGTACAATTGTTGATTTCGTTAGTAGCCCGGTTATTGCCCAAGGCAGTTAACCCTTGCCCTTGGTTTTGGTCCGGCCGCGCTGGGCATTCTTTTCCAGAAACTGGATAGTCAGGGAGGCGATATCCTTGCCGGTGACGCTCTCTATCCCTTCGAGCCCTGGTGATGAATTGACCTCGATGACAACCGGGCCGTGATTGGTCCGCAATATATCCACACCGGAGACATTCAAGCCCATGGTTTTCGCGGCGCGGATGGCGGTGGAGCGTTCTTCCGGAGTGATCTTGGCCAGACTGGCGATGCCGCCACGATGGATATTCGCCCGGAATTCACCCGCCCTGGCCTGGCGTTTCATGGCGGCCACTACCTTGTCGCCGATGACGAAACAGCGCAGATCGGCGCCACCTGCTTCCTTGATGTATTCCTGCACCAGCACGCTGGCCTTCAACCCCAAAAACGATTCGATCACACTCTCGGCGGCTTGCTGTGTCTCCGCCAGCACCACACCGATACCCTGCGTGCCTTCCAGTAACTTAATCACCAGCGGCGCGCCATTAACGATTTTGATCAAGTCCTGGATATCATCGGGCCGGTGCGCGAATCCCGTTATCGGCAGGCCGATACCGCGCCGGGACAACAGTTGCAGGGCGCGCAATTTATCGCGGGAACGGGTAATACTCTGCGATTCGTTCAGAGGATACACACCCATCATTTCAAACTGGCGCAGCACCGCGGCGCCATAAATCGTAACGGATGCGCCGATACGCGGGATAACGGCATCGAAGCCGGTCAGGTTCTCGCCTTTATAATGTATTTCGGGCTTATGCGAAGTGATATTCATATAACAGCGGAGCACATCGAACACCCGGATTTCATGGCCACGCGCCTTCGCCGCCTCAACCAGCCGTCTGGTTGAATAGAGTTTGGGATTTCTGGATAGCAGGGCGATTTTCATGATTTAACCCGGTTATTATTTTTAGCTGTTTTACGCGTCTTCGTATAGATCTTTTTGATTCTTTTGCCAGACACGTAAGAACGACTGGGATCGACCAAAACATTCCCACGACGCATGGCACTGCGGCCGAGCAGCATTCTGAATGACATATTCTCGCGGCTGGCCAGGGATACCTCGATAAGCCACTGCTTGCCGCGGATCAGGACTGGCTCCTCCTCATGACCACCCGAGTCCCGGATGACACGCCGATCGGCGACCGGCGCTACACAGACAACCTCTATCTCGGTATTTTTCTGCAAAGGATGCAGCCAGAATCTGACAAACTCCCTGCCTTCCTCGGTGAAGAACTCCAGTTTGAAGGCATGCAAGGCCGAAGTCTTGGCCCCGGTATCAACCTTGGCCTTGATGGCCGGCACGCCCAACTCCGGCAATGCCAGCCATTCTTTCCAGCCAATGGTTTCCGGCATGATCTTCTGGTTCGATATGTTTCGCGACAACTGGTGGAATTCCAAACTGTGATTATTTCCCAGGTACAATATTTTTCAATGCGCCTGGCGGTCCGCTAAATTGAATATTACGTTATTGTATAATTTTAACCATTGCTATTTACCAATACTATTACTATTCAAGGTTATATATACCGCACCAGGACACAATCTGGTAGCAATATTGACCAGGTTACAGGATAGTTGAAAAGTCCTGGGTGTATGCTGGATAATCCGTACTTACTGACCGGTTCGTGTAACGTGATTGATTCACGGTTACCAGACCGGTTCTTGATTAACCGGAGTAGTGCATGCCCAAATTACATCACTTGCTGATAGCAATATCTGTTCTGATCGTATTATCGCTGCCAGGTTGTGCCTTGAGTCCGCAGACCATTACCGTTGTTCCGAAATTGTCCGGCACCGGCATCGGCGCTGCCACGACAGCCAAAAGAATTTCTATACAGGTCCGTGACGGACGCGCGAATACCATTGTCGGTTACCGGGGGGGAATCTATAGCACGGCGGCGATTACCACCGCGGATGACCTCACCGGGTCGATTGCGAGGGAGGTGACGCTGGCCTACAGCCGTTCCGGATACCAGGTTACTGAAGCCGATGCGGACATCCGGCTCGTGATTGACATTGAGACCCTGGATTATAAAGCGCAACAAAACAATATTATCTGGGATATCGAATTCTCCGCCGCCATCCGCGCCACTGCCACAGGGGGCGCCGGAGAAAAAACCTTGCAATTGCAAGACCGGGTCACCAGGCAATTCGCCAAGGCCCCGTCACCACAGGAAAACGAGAATTTGATCAACGATGTCATATCCAAACTGCTGCAACGTCTGGTCGAAAACAATGAATTCCTGACACTCTGATTCGAAATCGCTTTTCAATCGCGAGTCTGGCACCGGCCCCTGAGCCGCTCATTGTATATGTGAATTATTACCCAGCCGTATCAATTCGCCCAAACCATGCTGTTCCAGCTCTGTATACAACAACGCCCTGATCCGGTCCACATATTCCATCCGCTGGATCTGTTGCCAGAGTTCACAGGCCCGGGCATGGGAAAAACTGCGGATCACCCATTTGATCCTTGGCAAGGCGCCGGCGCTGAGGCTGAGGCTGTCCACCCGCATCGCAATCAACAGGATAACCAGTGCCGGATCGCCGGCCGCCTCGCCGCAGATTGACACCGGCTTTCCGAATTGATTCGCGGTCCTGATGATCTCGGCCAAGGCCTTCAGTACCGATGGATACAACGGGTCAAAATATTTCGCCACCCGTTCATTATTGCGATCGATGGCCAGCAGGTACTGCACCAGGTCGTTCGTGCCTATGGACAGAAAATCAACCCGTTTGAGTATCGCTTCCAGCTGGTAGATGGCGGAAGGGACTTCGATCATGACGCCGATGGACGGAAATTTTATCTCGCCATCCTCGTCCTTCACATTGTCATAGGCCTGATGTATCAGCGCCAGGGCGCGTTCCAGTTCCTCAATGGTGCTGATCATCGGGATCAGTATCTTTAAATTGTCATGGCCATGACTGGCCAGCAACATGGCGCGCACCTGGGTCAGTAAAATTTCCGGGTGATCCAGCACCAGCCGGATCCCGCGCCAGCCCAGGAATGGATTCGGTTCCTTGAAACTGAGATAGGGCAGCATTTTGTCGCCGCCAGCGTCCAGGGTGCGCAAAGTCACGGGTCTTGGCGCGTAGGTTTCGATGACCTGCCGGTATAGCGACCGTTGTTCTTCTTCGCTCGGAAAATTATCCCGGTTCATGAACGGGAATTCTGATCGGTACAAACCGATGCCTTCGGTACCGACTTCGAAGGCATGGGTATGCCCCGATAACAAACCGGTGTTGGTATACAGGTGAATGCGTATTCCATCCGTGGTTACGGCGGGCTTATCCCTTAGCAATGCCATTTTTTCGGTGAGTACAGCTTCTCTCTGTATCAGCGCGTGGTATTCCGCCAGTTCGCTCTCACCGGGCGAGACGGAGATCAGGCCCTGGTAACCGTCAACAACCAGCGTTCTGGCATCGAGGCGGTTGATCGGTACCTGTTGTGAATAGCCAACGAGCCATGGCCGGTGATGATCCCGGCCAGTTTGTCCAGAGGCACATCAGCCAGGTCCAGCGGGCTGAGATTCTCGCCTATCAGTATGGTCCGTTCCGGATATTCATATTGTTGCTTTTCCTCCTGCAGCAGGTTTCTGAGAATACGCTGGCCGATGTGCCGGATGTCATTGGCGCGCTCCCGCATATAAGGGTCTTCCAGTGATTCAAATCTGGCCGCGTAGGATTCTATCGTCTCCTTTAATGCGCCAGGTGCCCAGTTACCGGAGCGGATCCGGCCTATGGTTTCATTAATCAGTTCATCGCTGCCGGCGATCAGGGCGTACGCCTCAAATATGACTTTATCGGTTTCCGGAACTGCACCGCCCATTTGTACGCCGACATCCTTGGATTCCTGTATGACAGCCTGGATAGCCGTCCGTAAGCGGTTTTCTTCCTGTTGAATATCCTTGGCCTTGCGGTTCGGCACTTCCAGGATGTCTTTGAGATGATAAGTGACGACGCCAGTTCCGATGCAGATACCGGGGGCACCGGCGATGCCGGAAAACTTACCACCGGCCAGATTATCATGTGAGAAAAATTCCTTGATCTGACCTCTGGCCCTGGCCAGGGCGATATTGCCGGCAATCATCGCCGCCAGCGTGGAAAGGAAGGCAAGGTCCCGGTCCACGAATTTGCGTGCCGACATTTGCTGGATGACCAGCACGGCGAGTTGTTCTCCATGCAGAGTGATCGGCACACCCAGGAACGACTTGAAGGGTTCTTCGCCGCATTCCGGAATGTATTTGAAGCGGGGATGCGATTGTGCGTTGCTGATATTGACCGGTTTGGATAACTGCGTCACCAGACCCACCAGTCCTTCTTCAAAAGGAATGATGACCTTGCCCACGGCGTCGGGATTAAGCCCATAGCTCGCCATGAGGATATTGGTGTTATTACTGGTATCGGACAGATAAACCGAACAGACATCGACATTCAACGCGGCATGGATACCATTAACCAGTATATTCAAAGCCTGCGACAGATCCTGGGATCGGTCGATGGAATTCGCGATTTTCTGGATGGTACCTAAAGAGTAGGTCGTTTTCGCCAAAGTATCATGTCCGGGTGCATGCCGTGGCGGTATTATCTGTACACGCTACTCCGCTGTACAGTGCCATCAGCGAAACAGTGCCAGTTATCAGCCAGGCAGACATCAAGAGTATGAGGTGGCGGCTGTAATGAGTCTGGTAAGGATTGCGGGTTTGGATTATCGGAGCAGGGCAACCCCGGCTGTCCTGTTCCGGGGGATGCTGGACAAAATTCCGGAGTGGCTTAGCTGCCGATTTGGCGCTGAGCGGGGAAGCGATTTTCAGGAGCAGTTGTCAGTTCAACTCTCCATCCAGTAAATAATCGGAATAATTATCCTTTAACGGATCATTGTTAATTTGTTTGTTCAATCGATAGTTATCCCAGAAATCCTCGATCTTCCGCCAGGTTGCCAGGTTGTTTTTTACGGGTTTGGGATCCTTGGTTTTGGTTGTTGCTTTAACTTCATCTGACAGAATCTCTTCATCATTTTCGTAGACTGCATCTTCATAATCTTCGTATGAATCGGTTTCTAGCGACATTGTTTACCACCTGTTTCTGGATGAATGGTTAGATTTTGGGTGGCGATTAAAACTTATCGTATTCCGGGTGTCAACTACCCCCAGATCCAGCCCGCTAAACTACTCCGGTTTCAGGACCGATGAACGGTATTAATTGATTGATTGCACAAGAAATTTCGGATTAATCGTAAGGAGATGCCAGCCACTGGCGATGCAGCAACCACGAAAAACTTTATCAACCGGTGATGGGTGGATCCTTTTTCAGGATCGCGGCCAGGATCAGAGAAATGATGACGCCGCCAATTACTCCAGAGACAATGCCGCTGACAAACATTCCCCCTGGGGTAAACAGGAAGTTTGTGTAAAACCCCGACATCATATCGAGCATTTCAGCATTCATACCCGGTGATTGCTGAAGAGCCTGTAAGGTTTGTTCATTCAACACACTTAATATTGAATCATCAATGACGGCGAGATAGAAGGCGTTTAAAGCTGAAGAGATTACGCTGGAGGCTATGCTGATCACGATGCCGATGATGGTCGCCGTACCGAAAGTCATGTATCCGCTGTTTAAGCTGCGGTATTTCCGCATTGCCATAACCAGCAAAACCACGAAAATCACTATTGATATCAGACTAACACCACTACTGGTGACCAGGCCGGTGATATAAAGCAGCAGGGTATAGGCGAAGGAACAGGCGGCAATGATTAATGAGTATTTCCATATTGTCGGCCATTTCGATACCGGGGTTGCTTCAGGATTGATTGTTGCCATGTCAGTGTTCCTCTCTCAGATTTCATCGACGATTGCGGCGCGCTTTGCGTCATATTCCTGATCCGTGATCAGTCCTTTGTCATGCAAATCCTTTAATAACTGCAATCTGGATTGCACGGAATCCGATGTAACAGGTGCCGGGTTACTCGCGGACGGGGATAAATTCGGGTTAGCGGAGATACCAGTATTATAAGTCGCGGGCTGACTCGAGCCGGAAAGCGGTTGTACCGCGGCTGCAGGAGCAGGGACTGTACTGCCGGCATTCTCCTTGCGTAGACGAGCCAATTCCTCGCGCAATTTTCTGTTCTCATTCGAAAGAGGATCACCCACTGGTGTTGTATTACTGACGCCAGGCGCGGGCGGTGCAACTAATGCAGGTCCCCGGTACGCGGCTACTAAGGCAGGGACATCAATCATAATCCAGTCCAGGCGTGGTCGTTCAATGGGCGTGTAATAGGAGAGGCCAATCCCGCTGTTCACCACGATGTCGCGACTGGTGGATTCCATGCGTTTCCCGGCCCGGTGGGGTTCGGAAAAATGGCTGATATCGTCTGCATCACCTTCAGTACGTCGCAAAATATCACCAAAAATGATATTGAGACGTCCTTCCAGCATGAACATGCGGCCCGCGGTAGTACGATAGCGTTCCCCGGTAAAATCGTCATGCACATCAGCGAACGCGAAGACCACATCCTGCTTTGGTCCGGCCTTGGTCAAGGCTTCCGCGAGCATGGGCGCAAACTGTGAAATTTCCTCATTCGTGAACAACCGGACACTGGGGGCTGATTCAGGCGAATCCTCGGGCCGCCAGGCCTGCAACGAGGCCAGTACCACGGCCATGTGTGGCGCGGAGATGCTGGCCGGATGGTCATTCCTCGGCGCCCGCTTGTGATCCTTATCCCAGTCCTGGTCGGTAATCTTGAGGTACTGACCCTGGCCTTGCCAGACAATCACGCTGTCTTCGTCCCCGAACAGTCCTCGAAACGGGGCCAATAAATCCACTGCATAAATATTCGTAGTCATCAGCGCGAACAAAACCGGTATCAGCTTCAACAGGTAATACCAACTGCGGCCAGCGCGGGATACAAGCGTAAGAGATTTCATAACTAACACCCTTATATTTTAATATTTACGACTAAATACTATCGTCTCGGCGGCCTGGCATAACAACTGGCCAACCCGAGACGTTAGAAATTTCAGCGTGGTCGTGTGATCACATTCACCAGGGCCGGGGTCCCGCCGGCGACCGCTTTAAGGGCGCGTTCCAGCGCCGGCACCAGTTTATCAGGATCCGTGACCTTT
>JACVQI010000045.1 GCA_015661095.1 Gammaproteobacteria bacterium | reverse complement strand
GTGAATTCCCGGCAGGGCGTATCGTTGTTCGACATATAAGTCTTCGTGGGAATGATAGTACCGGAATGGCCGGTGTCCGGATTGCGCCAGGTAGAAGCCTCTCCGGTACGCTGGTTTTCGAGCGTATCACGCGTAGTCTCTTCGTGGTAGGCAATGTCCTTGCAATCCATGGATTTGCCGATGCGGTTGCCGAGGTAGCCGCCCGCCACCACGCCCGCGCCGATAGCGACTTTATTCCCAGCGCCTCCGCCGATTTGGGAACCTATCAGGCCGCCCACCGCGGCGCCGAGCAAGGTCCCGGCAACCTCCTTGTTACTATTGTCGGAAGTGCATTCGGCACGCAGGCTGGTTGCAATGAAAGTCATCATTACCAGGACAACGATACGTCTAAATAATAAATTCATATTGGTTTACTCCGTCAGGTCAAACTTAAATTAGCGGGAAATAATACTCTAACCCATTAGACTGAATTATAGATGGAAATTCATAAGCATTATTAGAACTATTTCTCAATCCGGAATTCTCTTTTAGATACAACCGCATAATACGGTTAAATCTGTCCTATTCCTGCTTCTTTTTCGGCCGTTTCCAGCCCTTAACCTCCCGGTGCTCGATCTTGTTGTGCACCAGCCGGTTTGGTTCGATGTCCCTGGTGACAGTGGTGCCGGCGCCGATGGTAACGCCGTTGCCGATTTTAACCGGCGCTATCAGTTGCGTGTCGGAACCGATATGAACATCGTTGCCGATGATGGTCTTGTGTTTATTGGCGCCGTCGTAATTGCAGGTGATGGTACCGGCGCCGATATTCGTATCCTTGCCAATTTCGGCATCGCCGATGTAACTCAAGTGGTTAATCTTGCTGCCACTGGCCACTTCGGTATTTTTAACCTCGACAAAATTACCAATGTGTACGTCCTTGGCCAGCCGTGTCCGGGGACGGATGCGCGCGAACGGACCGATACGGCAGCGTTCGCCGATGACCGCATTTTCAATCACGCAGTTGGGCAGGATGACGACGCCATCAGCGATATCGGCGTCCTTGATCTGGCAATTCGCGCCGATGGTCACGTCATCGCCGATACTGATGCTGCCTTCCAGCACGACATTAACGTCGATGTTGATATCCCGCCCCGCTTCCAGTTCACCGCGCAGATCAAAACGGGCCGGGTCCATCAGCGTCACGCCCTGCCGCATCAGATGATGGGCCTGGACCAGCTGGTAATAACGTTCCATCTCGGCAAGCTGGACACGGTCGTTAATACCGCGGATCTCGGACACGGCATCTGGATTCGCGGTACTGATGGATATGCCTTCGGCAACCGCCTTCTGGACTATGTCGGTCAGGTAGAATTCGCCCTGCCGGTTGTTGCTTTCAAGTTCCTCCAGCCAGCGGCTCAGGTATTTGGCCTTGACCGTCATCATGCCGGTATTGATCTCGCATACCGAAGATTCCTCGTCAGTGGCATCCTTTTCCTCGACAATACGCAGAACGTCCCCCTTACCGTCGCGGATGATGCGGCCATAGCCCTTGGGGTCATCGATGTAGGATGTCAGCAGGCTGAAACCGGTCTCGTCGGCGGCATCCACCAGGCGTTGCAGAGTCTGGTAAGTAATCAACGGCACATCGCCATACAGGATCAGGACATCGTCGACGGTGGGTATGTGTGCTATCGCCTGGCGTACGGCATGGCCGGTGCCGAGTTGTTTCTTCTGCTCAACCCAGTTAACGGCCTGTAAATGCGCCAGAGTCTCCGGCACCTGCCTGCCGCCATAACCATACACGATATGGGCCTCACGGAAATTCAACTGCAGGGCTGACACGTAGACATGTTCCAGCAGGGTTCGGCCAGCCAGTTTGTGCAGAACTTTCGGGAGGCGGGATCGCATCCGCTTGCCCTGCCCGGCAGCCAGAATAATTATGCTGAGGCTCATGACTTTATAATAACCGATAATCCTTGGCTTTTATAAACTTCGGAGCAGTCTGGACAGGAATATGCGTGATTCGTAAATCGTGATTAGTATGGTCTTTACCAATCACGAATCACCAGTTACCAATCACGGTAATTTTAGGACCTACCCGCCCGTTTCCGCAGTCGTTGTATGGACTGTAGTTGTGCTGCCAGTTCGGACTGCTCGGCCAGGACTTTGGCGTATTCGAAATCGGCAGTGCGGTCATGCAGTTGCCGGTCGGCTTCCTCCTTGGCTTTGAGCACGGCCGCTTCGTCCAGATCCTCGGCGCGCATGGCGGTATCTGACAGAATCGTAACGACATGCGGCTGGACCTCCAGCATTCCGCCGGAGATATAGAAGGCTTCTTCCTTGCCACCGGGCAATTTCAGCCTGACCTCGCCCGGGGATAACGGGGTCAACAAGGGCGTGTGATGCGGGGCGATACCGACTTCACCCATAATCGCTGGTGCGAACACCATCTCCGCCAAACCGGAGAAAATCTCCTTTTCGGCACTGACGATATCGACATGTATGGTCATGGTCATGGCTATTGCGCTCGCACTGTTGGCTTACAGGGTCTTGGCCTTTTCCACGGCCTCTTCGATGGGGCCGATCATGAAGAATGCCTGCTCGGGCAGGTGATCGTATTCGCCGTTGACGATGCCACGGAAGCCCTTGATGGTTTCCTTCAATGGCACGTATTTGCCGGACGTGCCGGTAAACACCTCAGCCACCCGGAACGGCTGGGACAGGAAACGCTGAATCTTGCGCGCCCGGGCCACTACCAGTTTGTCTTCCTCGGACAATTCGTCCATACCCAGGATGGCGATGATGTCGCGCAGCTCCTTATAACGCTGCAGGGTGTTCTGTGCGGCGCGGGCCGTATCATAATGATCCTGTCCGACGATCAGGGGATCCAGTTGCCGGCTGGTCGAATCCAGCGGATTAATCGCGGGATAGATGCCGAGAGAGGCGATTTGCCGATCCAGCACCACGGTTGCGTCCAGATGGGCGAAGGTGGTGGCGGGTGACGGATCGGTCAGGTCGTCAGCCGGCACGTAGATGGCCTGGATCGAGGTGATGGAGCCGGTCTTGGTTGAGGTGATCCGCTCCTGCAGCTTGCCCATCTCCTCGGCCAGGGTCGGCTGATAGCCGACCGCCGATGGCATGCGGCCGAGCAGGGCCGAACATTCCACCCCGGCCAGGGTAAAGCGGTAGATATTATCGACGAAGAACAGCACATCCCGGCCCTCGTCGCGGAATTTCTCGGCCAGGGTCAGACCGGTTAACGCGACGCGCAGGCGGTTACCCGGCGGTTCGTTCATCTGACCGTAAACCATGGACACTTTCGATTTGGCGAAATCTTTCAGATTGACGACGCCGGATTCCTGCATTTCGTGATAGAAATCGTTGCCTTCGCGGGTGCGCTCGCCAACGCCGGCGAAAACCGATAAGCCCGAATGTTCCGTGGCGATATTGTTGATCAATTCCATCATATTAACGGTCTTGCCCACACCGGCGCCGCCGAACAGGCCGACCTTGCCGCCCTTGGCGAAGGGGCAGACCAGATCAATCGCCTTGATGCCTGTCTCCAGTAGCTCCGTCGTCGGGTTTAACTCGATGAATTTCGGGGCATCACGATGGATGCTCCATTTTTCCTTCGCGTCCACCGGGCCCAGTTCGTCAATGGGTTCGCCGAGCACATTCATGATCCGGCCCAGAGTGCCCACACCGACCGGTACGGAGATAGGCGCGCCGGTGCCGTTTACCTTCAAGCCGCGGGTCAAACCATCGGTCGATCCCAGCGCAATGGTCCTGACTACACCATCGCCCAGCTGTTGTTGGACTTCCAGCGTGGTTTTGATGCCCTCTCCCAGCACCACCAGGGCGTCATATACCTTGGGCAGGGATTCCTTCGGAAAGGACACGTCCACTACCGCGCCGATAATTTGTACTATTTTTCCAGAACTCATTTGCTCGGTTCCTCTTAATAAAAACGTAATTCGTCATTCGTGAATCGTGAATCGTGATTAGTTAGGTTTTTACCAATCACGAATCACCAATTACCAGTCACTATTTTTAAACCGCTGCCGCGCCGCTGACGATCTCCGACAGCTCCTGAGTGATGGATGCCTGGCGGGCCTTGTTATAAACCAGTTGCAGCTCTTCGATTAATGTTGTCGCATTGTCCGAGGCGCTCTTCATCGCTACCATCCGGGCCGACTGCTCGCAGGCGATATTTTCCATCACGCCCTGGTAGACCAGGGATTCGATGTAGCGGGTCAACAACTGATCGATGGCCGCTTTCGCCTCGGGTTCGTAGATATAGTCCCAATGATGAGTCAACTCCGTCTCATCGCTAGCTTGCAGGGGCAGCAACACCTCGATCGCAGGCTTCTGGGTCATGGAATTCACGAACTCATTACTGGCCAGATAAAGTTCGTCGATTTCACCATCCCTGTATTTTTCCAGCATGATCTTGACAGTACCTATGAGGGTTTCTATACCGGGTGTGTCACCGATACGCGACGCCTGGCCGACGACATTCAGACCAAGGCGGCCAAAGAAACTGACGGCCTTGCTGCCGATAATGCACAGTTCCAGTTCCAGGCTCTGTTTCTTCCATTGCGATATCCGTCGCAGCAGCTCCCGGAACAGATTGGAATTCAGACCGCCACACAGGCCGCGATCGGTCGAGACGATGATCATGCCGATGCGCTTCTTGTCCGGGCGCGCTATCATGAACGGAGAGGTGTATTCGCTGTGGGCATGGGCGAGATGGGCGATCACGTTGCGGATCTTGCGCGCATAAGGCCGGGCCGCCGTCATACGGTTCTGCGCCTTGCGCATCTTGCTGGCCGCCACCATTTCCATGGCGCGCGTGATCTTCTGGGTGTTCTTGACACTCGCGATCTTGGACCGGATTTCTTTTCCTATCGCCATTATTTCTCCGTAATTCGTAACTCGTTATTCGTCATTCGTTAAGAAGATGCCAATCACCATTTACTAATCACCGATCACGAATCACCAGCTATGATTTTTCTTGAATTCCTCGATCGCGGCCTTGATGGCTGCGTCGTTTTCATCGGTGTATTCCGGCTTATCGTTGATACCTTTCATGAGCGCGGCTTTTTCGCTGTTCATGAAACTGTGCAGGGCGGTCTCGAAAGCGCTGACCTTTTCCAGTTCGATATCGTCGAGATAGCCCTTGTCGGCCGCGTACAGGCTGACCGCCATTTCGGCGATGTTCAAGGGCGAGTACTGCTTCTGCTTCATCAATTCCATGACGCGCTGGCCGCGTTGCAACTGCGCCCTGGTCGCCTGATCCAGATCCGAAGCAAACTGGGCAAAGGCAGCCAGTTCGCGGTACTGGGCCAGCGCCAGGCGAACGCCGCCGCCCAGCTTGCGGATGATCTTGGTCTGCGCCGCGCCACCGACGCGCGATACCGACAACCCGGCATTGATGGCCGGCCGGAAACCAGAGTTAAACAGATCGGTTTCCAGAAAGATCTGGCCGTCGGTGATGGAGATGACATTGGTCGGTACGAACGCGGAGACGTCGCCGGCCTGGGTTTCAATGATCGGTAAAGCGGTCAGGGAACCGGTGCGGCCCTTGACCTTGCCACCCGTGATCTTTTCGACATAGGCGGCATTGATACGCGCGGCGCGTTCCAACAGCCGCGAATGCAGGTAGAACACGTCACCGGGATAGGCCTCGCGTCCCGGCGGGCGGCGTAACAGCAGGGAGATCTGGCGATAAGCCCAGGCCTGCTTGGTCAGATCGTCATAGATGATGAGGGCGTCCTCGCCGATGTCGCGGAAGTATTCACCCATGGTGCAGCCCGAATAGGGCGATATGTACAGCATGGCCGCCGATTCGGAGGCCGTAGCGGCGACGACGATGGTATGCTCCATCGCGCCATGCTCCTCAAGTTTGCGGATCACCGAGTTGATCGAGGAGGCCTTCTGGCCGATGGCGACGTAGATACATTTGATGCCCGTGCCCTTCTGGTTGATGATGGTGTCGACGGCGACCGCGGTCTTGCCGGTCTGACGATCACCGATGATCAACTCGCGCTGACCGCGGCCGATCGGGACCATGGAGTCCAGTGATTTCAGACCGGTCTGCACCGGCTGTCCCACCGCCTGCCGGGCGATAACGCCGGGCGCGATTTTCTCGATCGGCGAGGAAAGTTTGCAACCGATCTCGCCCTTGCCATCTATGGGATTGCCCAGGGAATCAACCACACGGCCGAGTAATTCCGGACCGATGGGGACCTCGAGGATGCGCTTGGTGCATTTCACCGTATCGCCTTCCGTCAGATGTTCATAACTACCCATGATCACGACGCCGACCGAATCCCGCTCCAGATTCAGGGCCAGGCCGTAGGTGTTACCGGGAAATTCAATCATCTCACCCTGCATCGCGTCGCTGAGTCCATGGATGCGCGCGATACCGTCGGTAAGGCTGATGATGGTACCCTCGGTGCGGGCCTCGGTTTTCAGGTCCAGGCCCTTGATTTTTTCTTTTATCAGATCACTGATTTCTGTTGCACTGATAGTCATGATTATTCCTCGATAAAATTTTTGTTATTCCGCCAGCACGTTACCTAATTGCCTGAGCCTGCCCAGCACTGACGCATCGATCACGGCATCGCCGGCCCGGATCACGACGCCACCGATCAGTTGCTTGTCGATTCGGGCGTTGATGGTTATCTGCTTGCCCAGCCGCTGTGCCATGGCCGAAGAGATTTTCTGCTTTTCCGTGTCATCCAGAGGATAGGCGGAAATTACTTCTACTTCCGTAACACCTTCCGCCTCGGTCCGTTGTTGTTCATATAACAGCCCAATCTGGGGAACCAGGGCCAGGCGCCCGGCATCGGCCAGCACCTGGATGAAATTGCGGCCCTGAGCCGTCAACCGATCACCACAGATATCCTGTAGCAGACCCGCCAGCACCCCTTTCTTAATCGTCGGATCGCCGAGCAGTGGCCGCATTTGCGGATCAGCCACCACCTTCTCGAGAAAATCCAGCATGGCGGACCAGGGGGCGAAATCGCCGGCGTCGCGGGCCAGTTCGAATACCGCCTGGGCGTAAGGTCTTGCGACTGTGATGTCGGCCTGCATTATTAAATCGACTCGATATGGTTTAACGTTCTAACAATACTCAATGTCTTTCAATCATGTCATTTAAACACAGAGGCACAGAGGACACAGAGCGATTTAAAATGGATAACAACAATAGACCTGAAATTTAAAATTCGATTATGCATAGATAATTAATAAACAAATTGTTAAATCTCTGTGTCCTCTGTGCCTCTGTGCCTCTGTGTTTTTTTTGGTTGAAATCACCGAAATATCAGTCATGAGAACTACAAACTGGCGCTAATTTTGGACAACACTTCTTTATGGGTTGCCTGGTCCACTTCCCGCATCAGGATCTGTTCGGCGCCGGCGACGGCAAGCCGCGCCACTTGCGTACGCAACTCTTCCCGTACCTGCTGCCGTTCCTGTTCGATCTGGGCACGCCCCGCGGCGATAATCCGGCTGGCTTCGGCCTGCGCATTCTGTTTGGCCTCATCCACCAGTTCATCAGCCCGTTTCTGGGCCTGGGTGATATAACCCTGTGACTGGGTCTTGCCATCGCGCAGGATATCGGTGGCGCGCTTCTCGGCCAGTTCCAGTTCATGGTGGCCTTTAGCCGCTGCCGCCAGACCGTCAGCGACACGTTTTTCCCGCTCTTCGAGCGCTTTCAGAATATACGGCCAGACATATATATTGCAGAACCAGACGAATAAGATGAAACCTATCGCCTGGCCCAGCAAGGTCAAATTCATATTCACGAAGCTTACTCCGTGGCGGCCGTGCTGGCTTCAGTTTCGGCCGGCTTACCCTGATCCAGGAACGGATTGGCAAACATCAGGAAAGCGGCGAAGGCGATGGCGATAATCGGCACCGCGTCGGTCAGACCGAGCATCAGAAACATACGCGGCGCCAGCACACCGTCCAGTTCCGGCTGCCGCGCCAGACCTTCCAGGTACTTGCTGCCAAGTATACCGATGCCGACGCCCGCGCCGAGCGCGCCGAGACCGATCATGATACCCGCTGCCAGGGCTGAGAAACTTGCGATAGATTCCATAATTGATACCCTCTGTAAGTTAGTGTTGAGAACTGGAATGCGCCATGCTGAGATAAACAATGGTCAACATCATGAAGATGTAGGCCTGTAAAGTGATTACGAGTATGTGGAATATCGCCCACGGAACGGACAGCAGCCACTGGATCCAGAACGGCAGTAATGCGGTGATCAGGAGAAAAATCAATTCCCCAGCGAACATATTTCCAAAAAGTCGTAACGAATGTGACAGCGGTCTGGACAGCAGGGAAATCGTCTCCAGTGGTATATTGACGAAAAACAGTTTTTTGCCAAACGGATGAAAGGCAATTTCCGCAATAAACCCGCCCAGTCCCTTGACCTTGATACTGTAATAAAGAAACAGGGCGAATACCGATAACGCCATACCAAAAGTCGCATTCACGTCAGTGGTCGGCACGATCTTCATGTAATGCGCGATGCCTGGTTTTTCAAAGACCAGATAAGGGATGAAATCGACGGGGATCAAATCCATCAGGTTCATCATGAATATCCAGCAGAATACCGTTAATGACAGTGGCGCGATCAGAGAATTGCGCCCATGGAAGGAAGTTTTTACCGAGTTATTCACGAACTCGAAAATAATCTCGACGACGGACTGGACATGGCCGGGTTTATCGATGGAAAAATTTCTGGCGAATTTGCGGAATATCCAGAGGAACAGTACCCCGGTGATTATGGACCAGCACATGGTATCGACGTGGATGGCAATGAACCCCATCTGCTTGGCTTCCAGGGCGGAATGTGCCAGACCCCAGCTGCCATCGGCATGTTGGCCGAAAGTCAGATTCTGCAGATGATGACGTATATATTCGGCAGGAGTAGCTGCCATAAAAATCCTAGCCCTTTAAATTAATTGTTTTGATCTGGACCCCGAACGCCGGCCAGATCATCGCCAGCCAATATACGGCCACGGTCGCCAGATAGGCGCCGATAAAGGCTAAAAAATGTACCTTTAGCAGTAAAAAGCTGGCGCAAAACGCGACCACCACAAAAACGATTTTGATCAGTTCCGCCATATAAATCGATGCCAGCCTGTCCCTGGCCGCCCGGCGGACCGGACTGAAAAAAAACCTGCTACCTATGTATAAGGTCGCGAGCGTACTGATCATGCCCGCCAGGAAACCGGAATATGCCGCCTGAAAATCAACGAGGACATATAACACCAGAGTAATCAGCAGAGTTACGGCAAACTGGGCAATCGTGATCCTTAATACAACCGCTTTATTCTTTTTGTCTATTTGACTCTGCAACCGCGTTTCCTCAGACATTTTCTGTTACTTGATTATCATGTCCGTTCCGCCAGCGGTATTGAGAGATTATAGATATTCATCCCCGGCTTATCAATCACCGCCGCGATTTATCAGCATCCTGGGGGTAAATTGACGGTTACTTGATATGCGCCAGTATGCCGTCCAGTTCATCCAGAGAGTTATAGCTGATCTGGAGCGTGCCTTTACCCTTGGTACCATGTTTAATCGTGACGCTTGCGCCCAGGCGTGCCGATAAATCGACTTCCAGCCTGTGAATATCCGGGTCGCGTTTTTTCGCTGCTTGTTGCTTTTTCTGCGGTGCCTTTTGCAAGCGCCGCACCAGGGCCTCGGTGGTCCGGACCGACAACCCCTGTTTGACGACTTTCAGCGCCGCCTCGACCTGTCGGGAGCCCGGCAGCGCCAGCAAGGCCCGGGCATGGCCCATCTCCAATTCACCATTTTCCAATAGCTGTTTGACCTTGTCGTTCAGGTCCAGCAAACGGATCAGATTGCTGACCGCGGAACGGGAACGACCGACGGCACCCGCGACCGCATCATGGGTCATATCAAATTCCTGCATAAGCCGGGACAGGGCCCGGGCCTGCTCCAGGAGATTCAGATCCTCCCGCTGGATATTTTCGATGAGGGCCAGACACATGGCGGACTGATCATCGAGTTTACGCACCACTGCCGGGATCTCGTGCAAGCCCGCCAGTTGTGCCGCGCGCCAGCGGCGCTCCCCGGCGATAATCTCGAACTTTTCCCCCTTGCTCATGGGTCTGACCACGATCGGCTGGATTACACCCTGGGCCTTGATGGAATCCGCCAGCTCCTGCAATGCCTCTTGTTTAAAGTCCGTACGCGGTTGGAAGGGTGAACGTTGCAGCAGATCCACGGGCAGGTGCCGCAGTTCGTCCCGACCGGTGATTTCCGCCAGATCACTGGCGGCATGCTGTCCCAGCAAGGCATCCAGCCCTTTGCCCAGGCCCCGGCGCTTAGCGGCCATGGAGAACTATCCCGGTATATATCCAACGTCTGCCCGGCAGCGGCTGCCGGGGGTTTGGTAAGCAGGCGCTTTGATCCGTCATGCCGCTTTCCCGGCGCGGTTCAGCATTTCGCCGGCCAGGGCCAGATAGGCCATGGCGCCACTCGAGGCGCGGTCATATTTCAACGCCGGCAGACCATGGCTGGGCGCTTCCGCCAGCCTGACGTTCCTGGGAATGATGGTCCGGTAAACCTTGTCACCAAAATGTTCCAGCAACTGCGCCGATACCTGGTTGGCCAGATTATTTCTGGGGTCATACATGGTCCGCAGCAGACCCTCCACCTTCAGCCTCGGATTCAGAAATTTCCGGATCTTTTCGATGGTCTGCAACAGGGCAGTCAGACCCTCGAGGGCATAATATTCACACTGCATGGGGATCATGACGGCGTCGGCTGCCACCATGGCATTAATGGTCAGCATATTCAGTGCCGGCGGGCAATCGATAAAGACGAAATCATATTGATCCTTCACCTGGTCCAGGGCCTTACGCAGCCGGACCTCGCGCGCGATTTCATCGAGCAAGCCAACTTCGGCGCCGGTCAGATCGGAATTACCGGGCAACAGATCGTAATTACAGGCCTCGGACCGGATCAGGACTTCCGCGACCTCCTTTTCTCCCATTAATACTTCGTAACAGGTCAACTTGACGGTGTTTTTGTTGATACCGCTGCCCATGGTGGCGTTGCCCTGGGGATCCATGTCCACCAGTAATACGGCACGCTTGGTGGCCGCGAGCGAGGCCGCGATATTGACGCTGGTCGTGGTCTTGCCGACG
>JACVQI010000219.1 GCA_015661095.1 Gammaproteobacteria bacterium | reverse complement strand
ATTATAACGGGCGTTGCAATTTTACCCGAAAAGTATTTCATTACATCTGAACGAAATACTTCAATATCAATTCCCATGTAGATACCTTTTATACTCTTCTTCTTTTAAAGTCCTGCAGACGCCATGCGGCTTGCAGTATCGTGAAAACCCTGGAGCCTTTTCAGGTGCGCAACCGCGATCTGGATCAACCCTTGTATAAACAAACCTGTTTCGGTACGTCTTCCCGCTGCCATCCAGACCGCTTCGAGAGCTTCATGGGACTCCCACCAGTATTCATGCCGGTGTCTTGTTGTAGGAATGGCCGTCCGGATCACGGCCAGGGTGTGGTGCTTTCCCGGGGACAAAACGGTATGCCGGGAAAGGTCGCTTGGTATAGCGAATCCGGTATCTTTCTACGCACGGGGTTATCATCACAAATCCTGTTGCAGATGCCAGTAGGAGGGAAGTGTCTGTATGCGTGGATCGTCTACCGGTCCACCGATGGTAAAGTGATATAAACTCTGCCAGGAATGGTCATTGATACCCAGCACTTCGTGCATGGCATCATCAAAAAAGCAGCCAATGCCTGTTGACCGGATACCGGCTGCTTCGGCCTCAAGATACAGTATTTGTCCTATCAGTCCTGTCTCCCAATATAGTCGCGGGTAATACCAGGCGCCGTATTGTTGAAGACTGCCTTCGAACTCCGCCAGCATACCGATGGCAAAGGCGCCATCGGCGGCTATATCCTGGTGGCAACAGATGGTCCGCGCAGCCTCGTGGGCATCGCCTGCTGTGAGTAAATACAAGGGTAAGGATACGGGACAATCACCGGGTTTCTGCCAGTGAAAGTCCGTGTTCAATGACTTGCGTAATGACGATTCATGATCAGGGTCGCGCACCAGCAAATATAAACCGGACTGCAAGCCCTCAACACGGTGGATAAAGATAGCGAGTGAAATCCGGGCCCGCCATGACAGTACTGCCAATATATTGTTGCCCGGATGTGGTAAGACACGGGCCATCATTCTGTAAAATGTTTCTTTACCGATACTTGTTCTAGCGTCCATCGCTACGGCGCTGCGACGCTCACGGAAGATCTTTCCTGCGGATATCTGCCGGTCGTCAGCAAACATTTTTTTAGTGATGTTATTTATTGTTTCATCCCTGGCCTTAGTCAATGAATATATATTGTCAAGACGGCAGGCAGCAGCCACGGTATCGATGATTGGCCATTCATGATGTGTATTGCTTAATGAATTTGGTCTGCCTTCATATACAACTGTCTTGAGTCGCGCGAGGCCAGGCCTGGAGATATTTATAACAGGTTCTGTAAACAGGGTGTCTGTATTCGCAGGCGAAATAGCCAGCAGGCAGTCCGGGTGTTCCAGTTCTATCCCTGCCTGCGTCTGCAAACCTAATAAAGTTGCGAGTTCGTCGTCCGATACGGTATGTACCAGCCTGGTTTGCCAACCTTGAGCTGCCGCCGCAAAAGTAATTGTACCGATGGCGTGGCCGACATCGTGGTGACAGTACCGGTAAGCGCGTTCTCCGTATTTCCACGATTCGCGCCAGTAGATCGATGTAAACGCAACCAATAATAAATCAGGTGTTACGTACCGGCTGATTTCATTCCATTCCTCATCTGTCAAGACCAGGCGGCTCTCCAATGCATGCTTGTAAGGGGAGTAATGATAAACTGCGGGTGTTTTAACGAGGTGTTCAATCGGTCCAGCTATTAAATAACTTTCAGTAGGATGCAGATCGCCACTTGAAGGATTGACCCGTAACGACCAACGATTGCCGCTCGCCTCCTTCCAGGCTGAGATAGCCATGCTCTCATAGAACAGACGGCTGATTGATTCACGGTTCATGGGAGCAGGTTCGATATTATTTGATGTGAACAATGCATCATACGTCGGTGATTCAGTCACCCGTGTATGATCGAGATTTAAAGTGATTGTTTGATCGTAAGACCGGAACGGATTGGGCTGGCTGGCCCAGTCCATATAGCCCAATGAGCGCGCATACTGAGTTAATTGATGCTTGGTCCGGTCGTGATACGCATAAACAATATCCAGATCGGTAGAATTAATCTGATTGATAAAATGTTTCTCCTGATCTTCCCCCATAAAAGTGGACAGTCAGTTAAGCACGTTTTTGTTTATCATCAAATACCATCGGTATCTGATAGCCAATGGCGGAATGCCGCCGTTGACGATTGTAATATACCTCAATGTACTCAAAGATCGATTGCCTGGCCCTGTCCCGGGTGGTGTACGATTCCCGATGAATGAGTTCGACCTTCAAACAGTGAAAGAAACTTTCCATCGCTGCATTATCATAACAACACCCCGTACGGCCCATACTGCAGATCAGTTTATTGTGCCGCAACAGTTTCTGATAACGTTTGGAACAGTACTGGCTGCCGCGGTCTGAATGCGCAATGACCCCTTTCGGAAAGCCTCGCCGGAACATGGCCATGGTCAGCGCATCACAGACCAGTTGTTGCGTCATTCGTGATTGCAATGACCAGCCGATAATCGCTCGCGAGTACAGGTCCATCACTACCGCCAGATACAACCAGCCATCGCCCGTCCAGACATAGGTAATATCGCTTACCCACTTCTCGTTGGGGCCGGATACGGTAAAATCCTGTTGCACTAAATCCGGCGCCACCGGCTTGGCATGCTCACTGTCTGTGGTGACCTTGAACTTCTTTGCCTGTATCGCTTTCAGGCCCATCACCTGCAGCCGCCGGGCAACACGGTTCTCACTACAACAAATGCCCTGCGCCTGTAACTCCTCCCAGTTCCGGGGGGCACTGTACCGGCCTTTGTGCTGCCAGTAAATCCGCGCTATAGCCTCATCCAGTGCCGCATTGTATAAAGACCGCTGACTTGGCGCACGGCCTCGCCAGGCGCATATGAGCCTTGCGCGGAAACGTCCAGCACCTCACACATCCGAATCACCGGCCAGACCGGCTGATGGCGTTCAATAAACTGGTACCTCATCGGCTTTCCTTCGCGAAGAACACCGTCGCTTTTTTTAAAATGGCTTTCTCCATCTCCAGGCGCTGGACCTGACGTTCCAGCTCCTGTATCCGTTGCTGCTCCGGACTCGATTTCCCGTTGCCTTAGAAAGCCCCTTCCTGATTAGATATTAACTCACGGTGCCAGCGGCTGATGATATTACCGTTTATCCCCAGACTCCGGCCTGCTTCGGCATAGCTATAGCCATGCCCCGTCACTAATCCGACCGCTTCCTGTTTGAATTCCACTGTATACTTCTGTCGCTTCTTTACCATTTGCACACCTCTCATCGTTAAGAATATCACTCTTAACCAGGTGTCTACTATTTTGGGGGAAGATCACTGTCACATATCAACCCTGCCTTTGCTTGCCGCTACTGACGGAATCACCAAATACTACCTTGCACTGAATCCTGTAGCCCCAGTAAGTCGCGACCGAAGCGGCGATCAAAGCGGCTGCGAAACTCCAGCCGGCAACTGTAACCAACCCAGCGACGGTGATTCCCTGTTGACCAAGTTCCACCGCGACCAGGCAGACAAACACGGCAACAAAAACCAGGAAGAACCGCCGGAACCAGAACCTCGCGAGAATCTTTATCATTGACACTCCACAAATCTAACTTACCTGTATGGATTGATAAGTTTTACTAACCTGCAGTGTATTGCAGTCACTGATTCAGAACGCCGCGACGCGCGCGAACACCCAGTAACTCGCGACGCCGCCAATCACATACGGCGGAAACCACCACAACCAGGCCGGTCGCGGCATACGCATGCCCCGGACGAACCACCGTGCCAGCGCAATGGCGGCGAACATTGCCGTGATGCACAGCAGCTGACCGATCTCGACACCGATGTTGAAAAACAGCAGTGCGATCGGAATCGATAGCGGCGGCAGACCGACTTCGGCCAGCGCGCCCGCGAAGCCGAGCCCGTGCAGCAACCCAAATGTAAACGCCACC
>JACVQI010000044.1 GCA_015661095.1 Gammaproteobacteria bacterium | reverse complement strand
CGGTCCTGTATTTCAATGTCAGCGATGGCTTGATGTTCGGTGCTTTGGTTGATGCGGGCGATGATGCGGGCGCCGTCTTTCGGATAACTGCGTTGATATTGCCGGTAACCGGCGATGGCCGTCGGCAGCGAGCCGGCGCCGGCTTGCTGGAAGCTCCACAGGATCAGCAGTTGAAAACAGCTATCGAGCACCAGTGGATCGGCCAGCCAGGATGAGCGGATCGGATTTTTCATCCACTGCGACGGCACGGGCGCGGTCAGAGACTCGCCAATGATGCCGCGCGCGGAACAGGCCGTGACGGTTTGTAATCCTTGCAGATCGCGGCCGTGGAATAACTGGCCGTTGCGATAGTATTCGTTGTCCCGGAAAGGGGCGGTGCTCTCGGGCAGTGGCGCGGTGCGCCGCACCGGCCAAGATCTGCAAGCTAACTGTTGCGCCGGGTTCCAGGATCACCCCTTTGTAAATCTGGAAGTCCTCGAAACCGGTGAAGGACAGCCCGGGAATATTATGCATGGCGCCATGCGCCAGCCATTCCGCGATCAGGGCGGCGGGCAGGACGGCCCGGCCGTTCATGATATGGGATTGCAGGACCGGATAGTCTTCGACATTGAGATGGCGCTCGAACGCCACTTGCATGGAATCATTGAAGCCGGCACCGATCGGTAACACCGGCGCGGAGCCAAGTACAACGACTTCCACCGGCCCGGTGCTGGCAATGGCTTGCAGCAGATACTGCGCACCAGCACGTAAGGGGATTAGACCGACACCTTCTTCCGCGAACACCTTTTGTAATGGCGCCGTCACCATCCCGCCCGCCCAGGGACCCCAATTCACGCTGAGGACGCGGCAGCCGGGGCGTTGTTGCAGTTGCTGCTGAGCCAGCTTGTTCAGGACTTCGTTGGCGGCGGCATAATCCACCTGACCCTTGCGGCCGAAGCGTGCGGTGGAGGATGAGAACATCACCAGCAATTGCAGATCATCCTGAGCCGTCGCCTGCAGCAGCGCACGCAGGCCATCGACCTTGGTCGAGTAAACCTGATCGAATTGTTCCAGAGTCTTATAGGTGATGAAGCGGTCCGCGAGGACGCCGGCGCCGTGGATGATGCCGCGTATGGGTCCGGTATCGCGCCGCACCTGCTCCAGACAGATTGCAACCTGTTGCGCATCACGAACATCGACGGAATGATAGTTGACGGTAACGCCCGTAGCTCGCAGCTGTTCCAGATTGGCCAGCATCTCGCGGTTGGCGCTGATACGTTGATATTCATCCTGCACCGCCTTCGGCGTCAGGCGCGTGGGGCCAGTCTGCCGGTTAATGAGGGCCTGCTTGATTTCCGCTTCGGATCGCAACCGCGCCAGCCAGTCCGCTTCGGGGAGCGGTTCCGGGCTACGGCCCAGCAGCACCAGGTTGGTACGCCAGGACTGCGCCAGCGCCAATGCCACTGCGGCGGTGACACCGCGGGCGCCGCCGCTGATGACAACGACCTCGCCGGGACGCAAAGGAGGCGATTCTTCTGTGTGCTCTGTGAGCGACTGCTGTTGCAGCGACAACCCCTGGCAACCATGGTCGGTGATGCCGACTTCCAGTGGTCCCGTTGTCAGCAGTTCCGCGACGATGCTGGCGGCGCTCTGCTCGCTGTCATCAGCGATGTCGATGACCTTGCATGCCACCGCCGGCCATTCCTTCTCCGCTGATTTGATGATGCCGTGGATGGCGGCCGCTTCCGGGCTGGCATCGGCGAGATCCCGGAAACCAAAACTACCGCCCAGGCGGGTAACTCCGGCCAGCGCCTTGATGCCCTGCCGGCCGGCCTGCTGGATCAATATAAAGGCCTGTTTAATAAATGAGTCATCAATCAGTACGGGTACCATAATGAGCAGTGCAACGGTATCGGCCGGCAATGCGGCATCCAGTGCCAGAACGTCCGCTGCAAGTTGTTGCTGGTTCAATAGCTCGCAAATCTGCACAGGCAGCTCCGTGCCATCACTGGTGACCAGCACCTTCGAGCCGGCGGGGAGATCCAGCGCCGGTCTGCCGTCGGCCAAAGGTGTCAGTACGATACTGCCCTGATAGAGTTCTGGTACTTTGATTTCAGGTTCAGGTTCAGACTCCGGCGCCAACATTGCGGCCTGGGCTGGTGTCTTGCTTGCCGGCGCGGCGGCGTCCGCCTGCATGTAGGCGACGATCTGTCTGAGGGTTTGCAATTGTGCCAGTTGATCCGGTTGCACCGCCGGGGCATCCGGCATCCGCTCCTGAAAAGCCGCGAGTATTTCCACGCGCTTGATCGAATCGATACCGAGATCGCTGTCCAGGTTCATATCCAGGTTCAGCATATCGACCGGATAACCGGTCTTGTCGGCAACGACTGCCAGCAAGGTCTGCTGCATTATTTCGTTATTGCCGGTAACGGCCGTGGGTGCAGCAGCATGGTCTGCGTTCTGCCCCATGTACTCGACAATCTGCCGCAAGGTCTGCAAGCGTCCCAGTTCATCGGGTTGCACCGCTGGCGCATCCGGCATGCGCTCCTGGAATGCGGCCAGGATCTCCACGCGCTTGATGGAGTCGATACCGAGATCGCTATCCAGGTTCATATCCAGATTGAGCATGTCTACCGGATAGCCGGTCTTGGCTGCGACCACTTCGAGCAGAACCTGCTGGAATGGTGCCAGCCCGGCATGTGCTGTTTCAGCGACCACGCTGGTGGTCTTGTCGCCATCCGCCAGATATTCGACGATGTGTTGCAACAACTGGAAGGTGCCGAGATCTTCCGGCTGGATCTTCTGGATCCCCGGCAGCTTTTCCTGCAGGGCCGAGAGGATTTCCACGCGCTTGATGGAGTCGATGCCGAGATCGGTATCCAGACTCATTTCCAGGCTCAACATATCCATCGGGTAACCGGTCTTCTCCGCCACCACCTCGAGCAGGATGTTTTTATATTGGGTGTTGCTCGTAGCGGGTAGTTCTTTCTCGGCTGCCTTAAGTGCTGTCGCGGACGTTGTTACAGGGACTGCCGGTTGCGGCGGTTTGACATTAGTCGAACCGACAGACGGAACGGGCGGCGCCGGCGTGGTGATAGTCGTCACCGGCGCGCCGGTTAACAACTGCTGTTGTTGCAGCAGTAATTGCTGGATCGAGCGTTGCGCATTATCCTGACCTTCGAGATATAGTTTGTGCAGTTGCGCGGTTTGTTCCTGCAGCTTCTGCAAAGTCAGAATGCCCTGCTGGATCACCTGCAAGGCGGCGCCGTTGGTGTCCGCTACTGGAATTGCTGTTGCGCCGGCAGGTGGCGCTGTTGTAGTTGACACGAGGACAGACGTGGATTTAATGGCTTGTTGCACCGCTGCTGCCGTAGCCGCCGGTCTGGTGATCAGTTTGCTCTTGTCTCTGGGCTGAACGTAATTAGCGCCGCTGAGCGGAATGGTCAGAGCCGGCTGCTTCTCGTCACGCAGCGAGGCCAGATAACCGGCGTCCCAACGGTTGAGGTCGCAGTGATAGCTCAGGCTGGACAAACGCGCCAGCAACAGGGCCAGATCGTATAGCCCGCTGCGCCGTCCCCTGGTGGCATCCACGGCGATGGCATAGTGTTCGCGATCGGCGAGGATCTTGCCGACCAGGCCGGTGATGATATTGGACGGTCCAACCTCGACGAAGGTGCGGATATCCGCCGCATACATGTTTTCGATCTCGCGTACGAATTCTACCGGCCGCGCCAGTTGTCCCGCCAGTAAAGCGCGCACCTGCGCTACGTCATCGCCGTAGCTCTCCGCGGTGGTGTTCGAGTAAACGGGGATACGACCCGGCGTGAATTCGATGTCGTTGATGAATTCGGCGAAGGGTTTCTCGGCACTGGCGACGAAGCTGCTGTGGAAAGCGGCGGCGACTGGCAGACGGCTGCTGCGGATCTTGCGCTGCTTGAGCACGGCCTCGGCCTTGTCGATCTGCGCGCTGGCGCCGGACAATACCAGTTGCGCCGGGGCATTATGGTTGGCAATGATCAGATCCAGTTGCATCTCCTCGATCAGCGGATGCAATTCCTCCGGTGTCGCCAGCACCGCGAGCATGGCGCCACGATCGCCATCGCCCTGCTGCATGAGCTGGCCGCGTTTATGTGCCAGCCGCAACAAATCCTGATCCGTGAACCAGCCGGCGTAGTTAAGCGCGGTCAGTTCGCCGAAACTGTGACCGGCGCTGGCGTCGGCCTGTATGCCGAAGTGTTCCAGAATATTCACGGCGCCGACACTGACGGCGCCGATGGCTGGTTGCGCCGTGACGGTGGCGGTCAGCGCAGCTTTTTGCGCCGCCGCGGCATTCTCGTCAAACACGGGGATCGGATAAATGCGATCGCTCAGACGACAACCGTCGGCATCTTCACCAAGCGTGGCATTGGCGCTATCGAGCACCGCCAGCAGTTGCGGGAACTGACAGGCGAGATCGCGCAGCATGCCGGGATATTGCGCGCCCTGGCCGGGAAACATAAAGGCCAGTCCGCCAGGGGCCGCTTTGCTATTGCCATAACAGGCGCCATCGGTGGTAACACGGTAATTCCGGCTCGGATCCGCGAGCATGGTTCGGGTTGTCTGCAACAGTTTGACTATATCGGTACTGTCCTTGTCGATGACCAGTACCAGCCGGTGTTCCCGACCAGCGTCGTAGTGCTTGAGCGAGAGCGCTGCCGCTTTGCGTAGTCGCGACCAGTCGCCTCGGGATTCTTCAATGACGCTCAGGTGTTCACGCAAGTCCTGAACAGCAGCGCCACTGCAGGCATAGATCAGGACCTGGCCGTCCCATTCGATGTCGCGCCTGGCGGTGTCCGCTTCCTCCAGCACCGCGTGGAAATTACTGCCGCCGAAACCAAAGGCGCTTACGGCAGCACGGCGCGGATGCTCCGCTCGCGCGGGCCAGGGCCGCTTGACGGTATTGACATAGACCGGCGCCGTGCCAGGTTGCAGCGCCTCCAGCGGCTGTTCAACCTTGATGGTCGGCGGCAGCACCTTGTGTTGCAAGGCCATGGCGACCTTGATCAGACCAGCCACGCCCGCAGCGGCCTTGGTATGACCGATCATGGACTTGACCGAACCGAGGGCGCACCAGGTGCCTTGCGGCCGGTCGTCGCGATAGACCGCGGACAGGGCCGCGGCTTCGACGGCATCGCCGACCCGTGTGCCGGTGCCATGGGCCTCAACCAGTTCAATCGTATGCGGTGCTACACCTGCCGTCCGGTAAGCGTCGCGCAGGGCCTTTTGCTGTCCGGCGGCGCTGGGCGCGTATATCGCGTTGCCCTTGCCGTCGCTGGATGTGCCGATGCCCTTGAGCACGGCATAGATACGATCCTGGTCCCGTTCGGCATCCGCCAGACGTTTCAGCACCAGCATACCGATGCCTTCACCCAGGATGGTGCCGTCGCCCTGAGCATGGAACGGCCGGCTGTTGCCGGTCGGTGACAGGGCCGGGGTCTTGCTGAAACACATGTACATGAAGATATCGTTGAAGGTATCGATGCCGCCGCTGATGGCCATGTCGCAACGGCCGGCCTGCAGTTCCAGCGACGCCAGATGAATGGCGCTCAGAGAACTGGCGCAGGCGGCATCGACCACGCAGTTGGTGCCGCCCAGATCGAAACGGTTGGCGATGCGGCCGGCGGCGACGTTGCCCAGCAGTCCCGGAAAGGAATTCTCCTGCCAGGGGACGTAACCCTCGGCGATGCGCTGGACCACTTCCTCGGCGGTCGCGTCCGCGACACCGGCATCGCGCAACGCCCGGCGCCAGAGCGGATGCCCAAGCCGGGCACCCAGTGGGATGACCAGTTCGAGAGTGCCGGTGACACCGAGGATGACACTGGTACGATCCCGGTCAAAGGGCCGGCCGTCATGGCTGTCCCGGCCGGTGGCGTAACCGGCGTCGAGCAAAGCCGCGCGGGCCGCGACCAGGCCCAGCAACTGGGTGGTGTCCGTGGCCTCGATGTTATTCGGGCTGATACCGTAGTAGAGTGGATCGAACGGCACCGGATCGATGAAGCCGCCGCGCCGGGCATAGGTCATATCCGGCGCATTGCGATCATCATTGAAATAATCTTCCGGCCGCCAATGGCTGGCGGGGACCTCGGTGATGGCATCAACCCCTTCCCGGATATTGGTCCAGTAGGCCGACAGATTGCCGGCCTTGGGGAACATGCAGCCGATACCGACGATGGCCAGCGCGGTTGGTTTGTTGTGATCCTGGTTGTCACTCATTGCAGATATTGCTCAATCTCTTCTGCTGGCATCGGGGCTATGCGGGCCAGATCCAGCGGTAACTCAATCCCCTGCAGCCGCAACATCTGCAGGCGGCTGACCAACGCTGCACCGAAGATCAGATTCAGCGCCACGGTGACCACCTGGCGGTTCTGCGGTTGCGCCAGGAAGCTGTCTCGCGTCCATTCATTAAAGGCGCCCATGGCCGGCCCGCACCAGATTTGATAATCCGCCTGGCGATCCTCGACGCCGGCATTCGCCCAGCGCGAGGACAGGCCCAGATACCAGCGGAATACCAGCGCCATCTTGTGCTTCGGGTCGCGTTCCGCCCTTTCGATCTGGCCCGGGTCGTGCGCCGCAAAATATTCCCGGGTAGTTTGCCAGATCTGTTCCAGCGGGGCTTTGAAGATGGTCTTTTCCAGATTCTCGCGCTCTTTGACCGGGATGGCCTCCAGCGAATTCCAGGCGCGATAAGTTTCGTAGAGCTTGTTGGCGCGCATGGCGAACAGCGTGCCGCGTTTCAGCACCTGCACCTTGACGCCCAGCTCGAACATGTCGCCGGCCGCCGCCATGGCGGTATCGGCCTGTTGTGCCTCAGCCAGCATGCCGCGCACGGTGTCGCTACTGCCGGATTCAAGACAGGACTGGTTGATCGTGCCGGAGACGACATAGGCGGCGCCCATGGCAAAGGCCGCTGCGACCGATGCCGGCGTGGCGATGCCGCCGGCCGCGCCGACGCGCAATGGCGCGTGGTAGTTAAATTGTTTCTGCAAACGATCCCGCAGCGCCAGCATGGTCGGCAACAGGGTGATGGCCGGACGGTTGTCGGTATGGCCGCCGGAATCGGCTTCCACGGTCAGGTCCTGGGCCACGGGGATCTGCTTAGCCAGGTCTGCTTGTTCGGTAGTGATGACGCCATTATCGAGTAACGTTTTTAAAAATTTATCCGGCGGCGGGCTGAACCAGCGCTCGGCCACCTCGACGCGCGAGACCTTGGCGATGATACGGTGCGGCGTGACGATGTTACCCTGGCCGTCATGGTGGATGCCGTGGAGGCGGTAGCGCAGCGCCGGCAAAGTCAGGGTCATGTAGGCGGAGGCCTCAACCATGTGTATGCCTTTCTGGATAAACAGATCAACCAGTTGATCCTCGCGATCTTTTTCATTCGGACTGTGGATGAGATTGATACAGAAACTATGGTCCGGGAGTCGTCCCTGCAATTCGGCGATAGCGGCGGCGACCTGGGGCACACCCAGTCCCGCGGCGCCGAAGCTGCCCAGCAGGCCGGCCTCCGCGATGGCGGTCACCAGCCGCGTGGAAGCGATGCCGTTGGCCATGGCCCCGGTCATATACGGGAAACGCAGATGGTAATCACGGCAGAAACCCAGATCGCCCATTTGCGACGCCGGGGCCGGTGGCAGCCAGGCCACCAGTGGCAGGGCACCCTGCACGCCGGTAGCGACGCCAAGCTGCACCGTGCCGCTGTTCGCGAGCAGATATTCCCCGCCCTGTCGCAGAACATACAACGGCTGGTCGAGTGTGCGCAGCAGCAGCGGCAACTGGTCCAGTGCGGCGGGTTTGACCGCGCCGGTCCACCAGCCGATGACACCGGGCGCCGCCGTGGGTGCAGCCGGCAGCGACTGGCTGGATATGCCGGGAATAGTCGAAACTGAACGCATCATTAATTTACCGTGATTTTCGCTCCAGACTGACCACCAGCCCGGGGCACTGAATTATTATAATGCTGAGATCATAGCATTTTCTTAATAAAAACACTGTGTTATCAGGAATATCCATGTCTGGATAATCAGGTGTTTCCCTGGGCTGGTTCGAATTCTATAATCCGTTTCATGCTAATCGGGTCATCGCATCGGTTTAATCAGATACTTATCGCCGTCATGTTGCTGTTACCGCCGGGATATAGTGTGGCGCAGGCGCCCGCCATCGCCGCTGAATTTAATGGGCTCTGGGTCATCGATGAAGGGGAAAGTGATGATACCGATCGGCAGGTGGAAATCGCTATCAAGGCGGCCGGCGGCCAGATCCCCCGCACCGGAAAATACGGCAAGGGCCGTTACCGGGGCGGACCGCCGGAACAGGCATTGTACGATTGCATCTCCTACGACGATGTCCTGCGCATCAGTTACCAGGAACCTGAATTCACATTTACCTATCCGCAAAATTTTACGCGGGTGTTTTATAGCGACGGCCGCAGCCGCTCGGCCAGTGCCCGTGGTGATGAAGGACTGGATTATTCCTTCGCCGGCTGGGAGGGCGATACCTTACGGGTCGAATCACGGCCGCGCGATGGCGGCTGGATTATCGAATACTATACCCTGGAAGCAGGTGGACAACGGTTGCGGGCGGAACTGCAGTTGAAACCCTCCTCCTTCAGCAAGCCCGTGGAAATCGTGCGCTTCTTTAACCGCTATCAGCAACAAAAGTCTGATGCGGATAAATAACTGCCATAACACAAATGACTTCCGTACTTTAGCCCGCCGCCGGTTACCGGCGCCGATCTTTCACTATATCGACGGCGGCGCCGACGATGAAACGACGCTGCGGCGCAACACCGAGGCATTCAATGCCTGGGACCTGATCCCGAATGTGCTGGCCGGGATGGAGACTCTGAATCTGTCCACCAACGTGCTCGGCTGCCAGCTTGATCTGCCGCTGTTCCTGGCGCCGACCGCCATGCAACGACTGTTTCACCATGATGGCGAGATAGCCGTCGCCAGAGCGGCAGCACAGATGGGCACGATTTACGGCACCTCTACCATCGCCACCACCAGCATCGAGGAAATCGGCGCCTGCACCACGGGACCGAAACTGTTCCAACTCTATGTGCACAAGGATCAGGGGCTGACCAATGATCTAATCGATCGTTGCAAGGTCAGCCGTTTCAATGCCCTGGCCCTGACCGTCGATACCATCGTCTCCGGCAATCGCGAGCGCGATTTCTACACCGGCATGACCACACCGCCGCGTTTTACCCTCGGCAGTCTGATCAGCTTTGCCCTGCATCCGGGCTGGAGCCTGAATTACCTGTTACGGAAAAGATTCGAACTGGCGAATGTGGCCCGCTACATACGCCAGGGCACGGATGTCACCTCCTCCGTGGTGGAATATATCAACAGCCAGATGGCCACCAATATTTCCTGGGACGATGCCCGCCGCATCCGGGAACGCTGGGGTGGTCCCTTCGCCATCAAGGGCATCATGTCAGTCGCCGATGCCCGGCGGGCAGTCAACATCGGCGCCTCGGCCATCATGATCTCCAACCATGGCGGCCGGCAACTGGACGGCTCGCGCGCGCCTATGGATCAACTGGCCGAGATTGTCGATGCCGTCGGCGATCGCATTGAAGTGATCCTGGACGGCGGCATTCGCCGTGGCACACACGTGCTGAAAGCGCTGGCACTGGGCGCGAAGGCCTGCTCGGGCGGGAGGATGTATCTGTATGCGCTGGCCGCCGGTGGCGCCGCCGGCATACAACGGGCCATGACCCTGATGCGCGACGAGATCGTACGCGACATGATGCTGATGGGTTGCAAGTCGATCAAGGAACTGGATCGATCGAAAATCGCCAGGAGGACGGGTTAACGATATTTACCTCTGCCGAATATTGGTAATGTATACATGGAACCGATAGAGAGATAGTAAACTTCAAAAGAACGGATCACGATGCAGCGATGGTTAAAATCCGAAATCAGTAAATTATTTTTGAGGAGATTAACCCCATCCCACTAGCCTGAATTCGGAAATGCCCTTCAGGTGCCTGTTGGCAGTCTGACCGACATGCATATCGGCGCGTTCATCAAACACCCGGATTACCTGCCGTTTATCAGTCACTTCCTGTTCTGTGCTGTCGGCGGCGCTGGCGGCGGGATCCTGGCGCAAGCGGTAATAAATACCAGCAAGAATAAATAAACTTATCCAAAGCAACTCGCTTTCACCCCGAAATGAGGGAATTTTTCGGGGGGTTTCGAGTATCATATTCATACCCTTAACCATACAAAGGAGTATGAGTATGTTATCAGCACGCAATCAATTCGCCGGCACCATCAAATCGGTAAAACTCGGTAACGTCATGGCCGAGATCATTGTCCAGGTTGGGGATCTGGAGTTTGTCTCCGCGATCACCCGATCCTCGGCGGAAGCAATGAACTTGAAACAGGGCGACAAGGTCAAGGCCGTCGTCAAATCCACCGAAGTCATGATCGATAAGTAAGCGCAACCGACTCATCACCCGCTCATGTCACGCCCATCGCGCTGCACCGGCGCCGTTATGCGATTATGTTTGCTTTTTATCGCCGTGTGCCTGTTGCCCTGCAAACTCGCAGCACAGGAAAATTCCGTAACAATCATGGCTGAAGATCCTTATCTCTGGCTGGAGGACGTCACCGGGGATAAGGCGCTGGACTGGGTGCGCGCTCAAAACGCCGTCACCACCAGGGAACTGGAAGCGGCGCCGGGCTTTGCCGATCTACAGCAACGGCTGCTGGCGATCATGGATTCCGATGAGAAAATTCCCTTCGTCGAGAAGTATGGCGCTTACTACTACAACTTCTGGCGCGATGCCCGGCACGAGCGCGGTCTCTGGCGGCGAACGACCCTGGCCGAATACCGCAAGGCGCAACCGCAGTGGGAAACCGTTCTGGATCTGGATGCCCTGGCGGCAACGGAAAAGGAAAACTGGGTCTGGAAAGGGGTGGTGGTTCTATATCCATCTTATGATCGTGCGCTGCTGCAACTCTCCCGCGGCGGCGCCGATGCCGTGGTCATCCGGGAATTTGATCTGATTAAAAAGACCCTGGTCCCGAATGGCTTTTACCTCCCGGAAGCGAAGACCGAAGTTTCCTGGCTGGACCGGGACAATATCTATGTCGGCACCGATTTCGGACCCGGTTCGCTGACGGATTCCGGCTATCCTCGAATTGCCAGGCTGTGGCGGCGCGGCACACCACTGGCACAGGCATCCCTGAAATTTGAAGGCCTGACACAAGATGTCGCTGTGGATATTCATGTGATTAATGATCATGGCCATCAATATGTGCTGGCGCGCCGCTCTCCGACATTTTTTACCACTACCGTGTCGGTGTTGATCGGCGCTACCTGGCAAAAGATCGACAAGCCCGATGATGCCGAGGTCGATACCTTCGCCGATCAGTTATTGTTATCACTGAAACAGGATTGGCAGGTAAACGGTCAGAACTATAAAGCGGGGACCTTGCTGGCCGCGAATTTTAAAGATTACCTGGCCGGTAAGCGCGACTTTGCCGTGCTCTACCATCCGGGCGCTCGCAAATCGCTGGCGGAATACGACCAAAAATTATCTTATCGTCAATGAACTGGATAATGTCATCAACCACCTCTATGCACATCGTTACGAGCAAGGGGCCTGGTCACGCAGTCCGCTGGTCACGCCGGAATTCGGCTCGGTGAGCGTGACCGCCATCGACGCGGATGAGTCCGATGATTATTTCCTGACCGCATCCGGCTTTCTGACACCAGCCAGTCTGCTGCTGGGTACGATCGGCAATCCAGAGTTGGCGACGCTGAAAATCCTGCCGGCGTTTTTTAACACAGAAGGACTGGCCGTCACACAACATGAAGCCGTTTCCAGGGATGGCACGGTTGTTCCCTACTTTCAGGTCAGCCGCAGCAAGCTTGAACTGGATGGTAGCAATCCCACGCTGTTGTATGGTTATGGCGGTTTTGAAATATCCATGCGTGCCACCTATAGCGCCGGGATCGGTGTTGGCTGGCTGGAACACGGCGGTGTGTACGTGCTGGCGAATATCCGCGGCGGTGGCGAATTCGGACCGGATTGGCATAACGCCGCGCGACGTGAACACCGGCAACGGGCCTATGACGATTTTATCGCCGTCGCGGAACATCTGGTCGAGCGCGGAATAACTTCATCGGAGCATCTTGGAAGCTGGGGGCGATCGAACGGCGGACTGTTGATGGGCGTAATGCTGACACAGCGCCCGGATTTGTTCGGCGCCGTTGCCTGCGGTTCCCCGCTGCTGGATATGAAGCGCTATAACAGGTTGCTGGCCGGGGCAAGCTGGATGGATGAATACGGTAATCCCGATGTCGCGGCGGATTGGGAGTTCATCAGCCGCTATTCACCCTATCAGAATATCGATCCGGACGCGCACTATCCGCGCACCCTGTTCACGACCTCAACCCGGGATGATCGCGTGCATCCGGGCCATGCGCGCAAGATGTTTGCGCGCATGATTGAACACGGGCAGGAATCGCTCTACTACGAAAATATAGAGGGCGGTCACGGCGCCGCCGCCAACTACAAGCAGGCCGCCTATATGGATACTCTGGTCTATATGTTTCTGTGGCGTGAATTAAACCCTGTGAAGCGTGAGGAGTGAAGAGTTAGGAGTGTGTAGTCCGGTGTAATTATTCAGTAACTCAGTTGTCTTGATATGCAACGAATTAATTGTGGCACATTAATGTCCTCCTCACCCTTCACTCCTTACTTCTTACTTCTTATCTCTGGCATTTCGCACAAAAATAGGCTGAGCGTTGGCCGATACATGACCGTTTAATGGGATGACCACACTGCGGGCAAGGCTCGCCCACCTGGTCATACACATTTAACTCGAACGCGAAATAACCGGGCTTTCCCTCACCTGATACATAATCCCTGAGAGTGGTGCCGCCGGCGGCGATGGCTTCCCGCAGCACTGCTTGCATCGACTGCGCCAGCCGGTCGTATTCCTGCCTGGAAACCAGGCCGGCCCGTCGTTGCGGCCGGACGCCGCTGCGGAACAGGGCTTCACTGGCATAGATATTTCCGACACCGACCACGATGTGGCTGTCCATGATGAAAGTTTTGATTGCCTGCGTGCGGCCACGGGATTTCCGGTGCAGGTAAGCCCCGTCGAATGCATCACCAAGCGGTTCCAGACCGAGGCGTACGAGCAGTTTGTGCTGCATGGGATCCTGCGCCGTCCAGAGTACGCAACCGAACCGGCGCGGGTCACGGAAGCGGAGCCTGAGGCCGGATTCAAATTCGATATCCAGGTGGTCGTGTTTTTGCGGGGGCTGGTTGCCGGTAATGATACGCAGGCTGCCGGACATACCGAGATGCAGGATCAGGCAAC
>JACVQI010000218.1 GCA_015661095.1 Gammaproteobacteria bacterium | reverse complement strand
CCCTTGCCTTCATCCTGCAGTTGAACACCCTGACATATAATGAGACCAGATTCAGATTTGTTATTTTCGCTGATCCCGGGATCAATGCCGTCCTGGATGATCCCAGGATCAAGGTGGCGACGACAGGGATAATACACAGTATCAACATTCCCCTGTTAACCGAGGCGCAAACCTCAGCCTACCTTGAATATCGTTTGCAGGCCGCGGGGAAAATCAACCAGTATCCCTTTACGGACAAGGATAGTAATAATATATATAAGGTTTCGGGCGGCGCACCCGGCAAGATTATCTCGCCAGACAGGTGTTGCGGGACCCGGCGCTATTAGCCGCCGGATCGAGTCTCTCCTGGCGAAATATATTACAACGCCTGCGCAATCCGATTCTGAGCGCCTTAATAATCTGTCTGGCAATCGGCGTGTTTTATTTCATCAGTCAACGGTCGGCGGACGAACAGCCGCAAGCAATAAGCATCGCACTACCGCAGCAGGAAACCCTCGATCGTCCCGTTTTTGCAGCGCCAGCAGTCACTGCTGACGCAGCGGACAGTCAGCCGGCGACCGCTGACGTCAGTGATATCACGGCAGCGGAGTCGTCGTCCCCGCCGCTAAACACGGTAGCAGAAGAACCGGTTCAAACGACAACACAAACTCGCGGTGATGAAGACGAATTTACCCCTCAACTCAAACCGGAGCGGTCCGTGATACCACCGCAACCGGTGGTATCGCAACAGCGACCAGGCCCATTGCCCACGCCCGCGCGTGCCGGAGCCGAATCGATGAGCCGTATTTTTACCGGTCTTAAGAATGATAGCTGGGTACGCACACAGAACCCGGGCAATTATGTCCTGCAATTAATCGGGGCCCGCGACATCAAAACCCTGGAGCAATATCTGGAAGGTGTTCCGGAGATCCGGGCCAAACTGGCGGTCATTACCACTTACAAAGCCGGCAAGCCCTGGTATGTCTTTATCTATGGAATCTATCCGAATCGGGAGACCGCAGTTGCTGATGTCAGCAAACTCCCCGCTGTAGTCAGGAAAGGGGAGCCCTGGCCCCGCACCGTGGCCAGCGTCCTGATCGATCTGCAAAAGACGCAATAACCGTCCACAGGAACAGGGATTATCCAATAAGGTCAGGAGGTTACCATTCAGGTGAAAATTTCCAGATAACCGGAAATACCACGGAATGGCCGGTTCGGGCAGAACCGGGGCGAACCGGCCAGGACCCGGTTTCGTGACATCAACCAGCCACTTTATTATAATTTCTACCCTTTTGACTTCGGACTGAGACGTTGTGGAAAACGCCCGTACAATTATAAGGTTAATAAAAGACTCGTCTCTTTATACATCACTCTCGTATTTATCTGGAACCAATCTCAAAATCAGGCGAGCGCCGATGAGACAAGGCGAAAATGGGCGAGAAAGCGGAGTGTACACGACAGTACATGAGCATTTTGAGCCCGTTTTCAACGACGTATCATCCAGCGTAGCCATTTTGAGGTAGGTTCAAAATACGTGCCATAAGCTGTATTTAGTACGCAAGGTAACAGCATAAATGAAAGAACTGACCGGCAATCAAGCTGAAGGTCTCTACGACCCTGCCCATGAACATGATTCCTGCGGCATCGGGTTCGTGGTGGACATGCGCGGCCGCAAATCGCATGCCATCGTCCAGAATGCGTTGACCGTTCTGAAAAACCTGATGCACCGGGGCGCCTGCGGTTGTGAGGAGAATACCGGCGACGGCGTCGGTATCCTCATCCAGAAGCCGCACAAGTTCTTCCAGAAAGTGTGCCGGGCAGCCGGTTTTGAATTACCCGCCAGCGAAGCCTATGGTGCCGGCCTGGTGTTTTTGCCCAGGGACCCGCAACAATCGCGGCAGTGCCGGGAGATCCTGGAACGGATCACGGCCGAGGAGGGACAGCATGTCATCGGTTGGCGGGATGTGCCGACGGATGATGCCATCATTGGACCATCAGCCAAAACCTGCGAACCGACCTTTAAACAGATCTTCATCGAACGGCGCGGGGATAGTGCTGATCCTATGGCGTTCGAACGTAAGTTGTATGTGATCAGGAAGCGGACCGAGCACGAGATCCTGAAAACGGCCATGACGGAGAAGGAAATGTTTTATGTGCCGTCATTATCCAGCCGTACCTTTAATTATAAGGGTATGCTGATGGCGAACCAGCTGGAGCCTATGTTTCCGGACATCACCGATCCGGACGTCGAATCAGCCCTGGCCCTGATACACCAGCGCTTTTCCACCAATACCTTTCCGTCCTGGCCGCTGTCGCATCCGTTCCGTTATATCTGTCATAACGGCGAGATTAATACCCTGCGCGGGAACATCAACTGGATGCGAGCGCGCGAGGCCCTGTGCGCATCACCCTTGCTGGGCGATGATCTGAAAAAGATCCTGCCGATCATAACGTTCGAGAACGGCAGCGACTCGGCGGTGTTCGATAATGTGATGGAATTTCTGCTGATGACCGGGCGGCCCCTGGCCCATGCCATCCTGATGATGATACCGGAAGCCTGGAGCGGCCATGAAACCATGGACAAAAACCGCAAGGCCTTCTACGAATACCATGCCTGTCTCATGGAACCCTGGGACGGGCCGGCCTCCATCGCCTTTACCGACGGCGAGGTGATCGGCGCGGTCCTGGACCGGAACGGTTTGCGTCCCTCGCGTTATTACGTCACCAAGGATGATATTGTGATCATGGCTTCCGAGGTCGGTGTGCTGGACGTGCCGCCGGAAAACATCCTGGTCAAGGAGCGTCTGCATCCGGGCCGTATTTTCCTGGTCGATACCCGGGCCGGTCGCATCATCGGCGATGAGGAACTGAAACAGCAATTTGCTTCAGCCCATCCCTACGGCAAGTGGCTGAAGGACAACCTCGTGCCGCTGGAAAAACTGCCCAACCCGAAAAATATCCATGGCACTGATCCGGACACGCTGCTGCAGCGGCAGCAGGCGTTCGGCTATACCCATGAGGATCTGCGCATCATCATGGCGCCCATGGTGACCGACGGCGTCGAGCCGATCGGTTCGATGGGCACCGATGCGTCCCTGGCGGTGTTGTCCAACCGTCCACGTCTGTTATACGACTATTTCAAGCAACTGTTCGCCCAGGTCACCAATCCGCCGCTGGACGGCATCCGCGAGGAACTGGTCACGCAGATCTCCTGTACCATCGGTCCGGAGCAGAACCTGCTGCAGCCGACTCCGGAAAGCTGTCGGCGCATCCGTCTCCAGTCACCTTTGCTTACCAATGCTGAACTGGCGCGCATCCGGGATCTGAATATGCCGGACTACCGGACCCGGTCCATCGCCATACTCTATCCGGTCGCGGAAGGCAGCCAGGGCATGGAACAGGCGTTACGGAATGTCTGTGCCGAGATCGATAAGGCTATCGCGGACAACTATACCTATATCATCCTGTCCGATCGTGGCATCGACCAGCGGCTGGCACCGATCCCGGCCCTGCTGGCCATTTCCGGCGTGCATCACCATTTGATCCACGGCGGCAACCGCACCCGCATCGGGCTGGTTCTGGAATCCGGCGAGCCACGCGAGGTGCACCACTTCGCGCTGCTGATCGGTTACGGTATCGACGCCATCAATCCGTACCTGGCCTACGAAAGCATCAGCGATCTGATCGGTAATGGCCGCGTCCCGAAGATGGCGTTCGACAAGGCGGTGAAAAATTATATCAAGGCCAATAACAAGGGCCTGCTCAAGACCATGTCGAAGATGGGTATCTCGACCGTGCAGTCCTATCGCGGCGCCCAGATCTTCGAGGCCATCGGCCTGGACCAGCAATTCGTCGATAAATATTTTACCGGCACGGCGTCCCGCATCGGCGGTATCGGCATCGACATCGTCGCGCAGGAAACCAGCGCCCGGCATCACCACGCGTTCCCGGAGCGGCCGGTCAAACAGCCTGAACTCGATTGGGGCGGCGGGCGACGCGACGGTGAATTTCACCTGTTCAATCCCGCCACGGTGTTCAAATTGCAACACGCCACGCGCACCGGGCAATACAATATTTTCAAGGAATATACCTCCATGGTGGACGATCAGAACGAACATCTCGCCACCCTGCGCGGGTTGTTCGAATTCAGGGATATGCAACCGATCCCGATCGATGAGGTTGAGCCGATCGAAAACATCCTGAAACGCTTCTCCACCGGCGCCATGTCCTACGGTTCCATCAGCCAGGAAGCTCACGAAACGCTGGCGATCGCCATGAACCGCCTCGGCGGCAAGTCCAACACCGGCGAAGGTGGCGAGGATCCGGCCCGGTTCAAGCCGGATGCCAATGGCGATCTGCGCCGCAGTGCCATCAAGCAGGTGGCCTCCGGCCGCTTCGGCGTCACCAGCGAATACCTGGTGAATGCCGACGACTTGCAGATCAAGATGGCCCAGGGCGCCAAGCCCGGTGAGGGCGGGCAACTGCCCGGCACCAAGGTCTATCCCTGGATCGCCAAGGTGCGACATTCCATCGCCGGCGTCGGCCTGATCTCGCCGCCGCCGCACCACGATATCTATTCCATCGAAGATCTGGCGCAACTGATCCATGACCTGAAAAACTCCAATCCTCAGGCGCGCATCCACGTCAAGCTGGTGG
>JACVQI010000217.1 GCA_015661095.1 Gammaproteobacteria bacterium | reverse complement strand
TGCCTCAAGCAGGGCCTTGATGATACCGGCCAGGGCTCGGGTCATATCAGCGGGGGTGACGATGGCCCTGGCCGCGAGATTGAAATTCGAATCGAAATCCACCGGATTGACCACCATGACGGCTGCACCCCTGGTGGCCGCCTTGCGCAAGCGGTGATTGATAATCGGCTGATCCTTCCGCGGGTTACCGCCGATGATCAGCGCCGCATCCAGTTGCTCGAGTTCCTGGATCGGCAGTCCCAACCAGGGGAAGACCGGTGCCTCGGCGTCATCACTGAAATCACACTGATGGATGCGGTGATCGATATTATTCGAACCCAGCGCCCGCATGAATTTCTGCAACAGATAGAGTTCTTCCGAGGTGGCGTTGGCCGAGGCCAGGGCGCCCAGGCTGTGCGCGCCACTGGCCGCGATTACCCGATCCAGGCTGCGCTTCACATGTTCGAATGCCGCCAGCCAGTCAACTTCCCGCCAGACGCCATCCTGTTTGATCATGGGGTTCAGCAGACGGTCATCACTGTACAAACCCTCATAACTGAAGCGGTCCCGGTCGGACAACCAGACTTCATTGATGGCTTCATTTTCCGCCGGAACCACGCGCTTGACGATATTGCCCTTGGTATGGAAATGGATGTTCGAGCCAACCGCATCATGCGGGGCAATACCGTTATGCTGGCGCATTTCCCAGGTGCGCGCCGAGTAGCGGAAGGGTTTCGAGGTCAACGCCCCGACCGGACACAGGTCGATGATGTTACCCGACATCTCGGAGGTCATGCTTGTTTCGATATAGGTGCCGATCTGCAAATGTTCGCCACGGCCGGTACCGCCCAGCTCGCGCAAACCGGCCACTTCATCGCCGAAGCGGACACAACGGGTGCAATGGATACAGCGGGTCATGTCGGTTTGCACCAGCGGTCCGATGTTCTTGTCCTTGACCACGCGCTTGTTTTCCTGGTAGCGGGAAACGTCGCTGCCGTAACCCATCGCCAAATCCTGCAGCTCACACTCACCGCCCTGATCGCAGATCGGACAATCCAGGGGATGGTTAATCAGCAGAAACTCCATAACGGATTTTTGCGCCGCCAGTGCCAGCGGACTCCGGGTGCGGACTTTCATACCATTGGTCACGGGTGTGGCGCAGGCTGGCAAGGGTTTTGGCGCCTTTTCCACCTCGACCAGGCACATCCGGCAATTGGCCGCCACTGACAGTTTTTTGTGATAACAAAACCGGGGGATATAGATATCATTGGCGTCGGTAACCTCGATCAGCATCTGACCGGGCCGCGCCGCCAGTTCCTTGCCATCCACCTCGATTTTAATCACGTTATCAGTCATACATTATATTAATTAAACACAGAGAAACAGTTTCATTGGTGATTGGTAATTCGTGATCCGTAATTCGTTTGATGCAATACATAATCATATAGCTATTCACGAATCACCAATTACGAATTACGCTCTTCTCCGTGTCCTCTGTGCCTCTGTGTTATATTTTTTTCATGCTGCTTTACCCGGATTAACAGCAACGATGCTTCTACCGCCGTTTTCGATCATATATTCAAATTCATGCCGGTAATGTTTCAACATGCCCTGCACCGGCCAGGCAGCCGCATCACCCAGGGCGCAGATAGTGCGGCCTTCAATCTTGTTGGCGACATCCAACAGCCGGTCAAGGTCTTCTTTCATGCCCTGGCCGTCAATGATCCGGGTCAACATCCGGTACAGCCAGCCGGTACCTTCCCGACAAGGAGTGCACTGGCCGCAGGATTCCGAATAATAGAACCGGGCGATGCGTTGCAGCATGCGCACCATGCAGGTGGTTTCGTCCATGACCACTACCGCGCCCGAACCCAGATAGGATCCGGTCTTGCGGATGGAATCGTAATCCATATTGGCCTGCAGCATGATGTCGCCCGGCACCACCGGGACCGAGGAGCCACCCGGTATCACGGCCTTCAGCACATGCCCATCGCGCACACCGCCAGCCAGCGCCAGCAGGTCCTTGAATGGCATACCCATCGGTATTTCGAAATTACCCGGTTTGTTGACGTGGCCGCTGACGGAAAAACACTTGGTGCCGCCGGAGTTCGGCACGCCCAGATCGGCGAACCACTGGCCACCGTTGTGGATGATGCTGGGAACAGAAGCAAAGGATTCGGTATTATTGATCGTGGTCGGCATGCCGTAGAGACCATAGTTCGCCGGGAACGGCGGTTTGAAACGCGGCAGACCCTTTTTGCCTTCCAGCGATTCCAGCAAGGCGGTTTCCTCGCCGCAGATATAGGCGCCGGCGCCCAGGGAGCAGTAGATATCCGCGTTCACACCCGAGCCTGATATATTCTTACCCAGAAAGCCCTGCTGATAGGCTTCCTGCAAGGCCTGCTCAAACCGCTTGAAGGGCTCATCCATGAACTCACCGCGCATATAGTTATAAGCAACCGTGGCGCCGGTCGCATAACAGGCAATTGCCAGCCCTTCGACCAGGGCATGCGGGTTGAAGCGCAGGATATCGCGGTCCTTGCAGGTGCCGGGTTCGCTTTCATCGGAATTGCAGACGATGTATTTCTGCTTGTCGCTGGGCGCAGCCATGAAGCTCCATTTCAGGCCCATCGGGAAGCCGGCGCCGCCGCGACCGCGCAAACCGGATTTTTTCACCTCTTCGATCACATCCCTGGGCGGAGTCTTGTCCTTCAGCAGTTTTTTCCAGGCCTCATAACCGCCAACCTTGTAATAATTGGCCAGCGTCCACGGCTGGTCGAATTGACGCGTGGCGTAACACACCTGATCGAGTTTTATAGCAGCCATCAGTCCAGCTTATCCAGTATTTCATCAACCCTGGCATTGGTCAGATTTTCATGGTAGACATGGTCGACCATCAACATGGGACCACCGCAACAGGCCGCCAGACATTCCTCTTCCTGCTTCAGATAAAACTTGCCATCACTGGTGGATTCGCCGGTTTTGATACCGAGCTTGCGCTCCAGGTGGCTGACGATGTCGTCGGCGCCGCGCAGCATGCAGGATATATTGGTGCAAATCGAAATGCTGTGCCGGCCGACCGGTTTGGTTTCCAGCATGGAATAGAATGAGGCGACTTCGTACACGGCGATCTTCGGCATTCCCAGATAATCCGCAACGGCATCCATCAACTCAGTCGTGAGATAGCCCTGGTTCTCATGTTGCACTTCCCGCAAGGCTGCCAGGACAGCCGATCGCTTCCGGTTGGGCGGATATTTTTTCAGCCAGTGCTCTATCTCCGCTCGCGCATGCTGACTTAATTGTATCGTTATATCATTCATAATTATTTAGTTAAACACAGAGGCACGGGACAAAAGGCTGAAGGTGTTTAGGCTAAAGGGGATTAGGTTGGGGGTATTCAGTCTTCACCTAACATCCTTCAGCCTTCAGTCTAATAACCTTAAATTCTCTGTGTTCTCTGTGTTTCATATTATTACCTGTCGACTTCGCCGAAGACGATATCGAGCGTGCCAATCACCGCAACCACATCCGCCAGCATATGTCCCCGCACCAGATCATTGATGCCGGACAGGTGGGTGAAGGCCGAGGAACGCACCTTGACCCGATAAGGTTTGTTGGCGCCGTCCGAAACCATATAGACGCCGAATTCGCCCTTGGGATGTTCGATGGCCGAATACACCTCGCCGGCAGGAACGCAATAGCCTTCCGTAAACAGCTTGAAGTGATGGATCAGCGACTCCATATCGCCCTTCATCTCTGTCCGCAACCCAGCATCGTTGGACCAGGATTGGCCCGTAACCAGTCCACGCATTGCCGGATAATCCGGATAGATTGCCGCATTTCTTCCATATGAACGAGATAGCGGTCGTAACAATCGCCGTTCACGCCCACGACGATGTCGAAATCCAGGCGGTCATACACTTCGTAAGGCTGTTTCTTGCGCAGGTCCCATTCCACGCCGGAGCCCCGCAACATCGGACCGGTAAAGCCCAGTTGCAGGGCCCGTTCCGCCGTTACCACGCCGATATCGACCGTCCGTTGTTTCCAGATCCGGTTTTCTGTCAATAATGTTTCATAATCGTCCAGGTTTCCGGGGAAACTTGCCGTAAAGGCCTCGATAAAATCCAGCAGGCTGCCTTGCCGATCGCTGTTCATCACCTCGACATCCTTCTGACTGTGCCACTCCGAGGGTTTATATTGCGGCATGGTTTCAGGCAGATCGCGGTACACACCGCCAGGCCGGTAATAGGTGGCGTGCATGCGCGTTCCGGACACCGCTTCATAACAGTCCAGGATATTTTCCCGGTCACGCATGCAATATAAAAGTATGGTCATGGCGCCAATGTCCGCAGCGTGCGCGGCCAGCCAAAATACATGATTCAGGATCCGGGTCATCTCATCGTACATGACCCGGATATATTGGGCCCGTATCGGCGGGGTAATGCCGAGCAGCTTCTCGATCGCCAGGACATAGGCATGTTCATTACACATCATGGAGATATAGTCGAGACGATCCATGTAGCCGATGCTCTGATTATAAGGCTTGCTTTCGGCCAGTTTCTCCGTGCCCCGGTGCAACAGTCCGATATGCGGATCAGCTCTTTGCACAACCTCCCCGTCCAGCTCCAGCACCAGCCGTAACACGCCGTGCGCCGACGGGTGCTGCGGTCCGAAATTAATCGTCATGTTCCTGATTTCAGGCATTTATCTTTATTCTTTTTTCTTTAAACTTTTTACTTTTTACTTTCAACTTTTTCATACCTGTGATCGTGCCGGATCACCTTGGGCACCAGGACGCGGTTTTCTATACTTACCGGCTGATACACCACGCGTTTTTTCTCCGCGTCATAAATGACTTCGACGTTGCCCTCCAGCGGGAAATCCTTGCGAAACGGATGGCCGATAAAACCATAGTCGGTCAGTATCCGGCGCAAGTCAGGATGACCATCAAAGAGAATACCGAACAGGTCGAAGGTCTCTCGTTCAAACCAGTTGGCCGAGGCCCAGATATCGACCACTGAATTGACCTTGGGTGGATCGCCGGGGACAAAGCAGCGTACCCGCAGGCGCCGGTTATGTTTGATGGACAACAGGTGATAGACCACGGCGAATCTGGCCGGAAACCCGCGGATCTCCTCATTGTAAACACCGCCGCTGACGCCCCGGCTGAAGCCGGTGCTGGTGGTATCCTGGGTCTCCCAATCGGCCTTGCCATAACTCAAGTAATCCACACCGCAGACATCGCTCAACTGCGCAAAGGCAAACTGCTCTTCATCGCGCAAAGACTTGCACACGGCTGACAACTGATCCGGCAGAATTTCGATGGTTACCTGTCCAGTTGCGATACGGGAGGCGAGTATTTTATCTCCAAAAAATTCACGCAACCGGGTATGGAAAGCCTCCAATGAATTTGCCATGAATTGAATCTTAAACCTTATTATTTTCGGGTAATGATATTCTTACCGGTCCGTTTTATTTTTTTCTGCAACTGGATGACGCCGTACATCAGCGCCTCAGGCGTCGGTGGGCAACCCGGCACATAAATATCGACCGGGATAATCCGA
>JACVQI010000043.1 GCA_015661095.1 Gammaproteobacteria bacterium | reverse complement strand
TAAGGAATTCTCCCTGGCTTACATGGAAATGATTGTTGCTGGTTTGAACCGGCAACACGGTGGCAACCGTATCCCCGTCATTCTGTTCAGTAAAGGCGGCGGTCTATGGGTAGATGTTATCGCCGCTACCGGCTGTGATGCCATCGGCGTCGATTGGACTATCGACATCGGCAAGGTACGCAAACTGGTGGGTGATCGCGTGGCCATACAGGGCAATCTGGATACGGCGGTGCTGTATGCGAATGCGGATGTTGTTCGTCAGGAAGCCGCCAGCGTGCTGGAGTCTTACGGTCGTGGCAGCGGTCACGTTTTTAATCTAGGGCACGGCATCCATCCAGATATTGATCCGGAAAATGTCGCGGCACTGGTGGACGCCGTGCATGAGTTGAGCAAACCGTACCACAATTGATAGTCGCGATGAACAGTCCAGCCGGGGTTCGCTGTACTTGATACAGTGTGGGTTCAGTTTTGCCGCGAGGTAGCAGTAGAAAGGGTTTACTCTTGTCCAGATCGCGTGAACCTGAGTAACTGGATACGTCGTCGATCGGATTTCAGTACCTTGACGTTAAACCCGGCGTAATCCAGGGTTTCCCCGCGTTTCGGCAAGTGACCGAAAGCTTCAACAATCAGGCCGCCAATAGTGTCGTATTCTTTGGTGTTCAGGTCGGTTTTAAAGATCTCGTTGAATTCATCGATCGGGGTAATGGCCTTGACCGTGTAACGGTTTTTACCACGCGGCGAGATGTTATCCTCCTCCTCGATATCGGTCTCGTCCTCGATTTCGCCGACGATTTCCTCCAATACGTCCTCAATCGTAATCAGGCCAGTAACGCCGTATTCATCCACGACGATGGCCATGTGATTACGCTTGACGCGAAATTCGCGTAATAAAACATTTAAACGCTTGCTTTCCGGAATAAAGACCACCGGCCGCATGATGTCCTTGAGATCGAACCCCCGTTGCTCGGGATCAGCGTAATAGGACAGCAAATCCTTGGCCAGCAGGATGCCGAGGATCTCATTGGTGTCACCGCCGATCACCGGGAAGCGTGAATGTCCGGAATCAACAACTGTCAGAATGATGTCATGCAGACTGGCATTACTTTGAATGACAGTCATCTGGACCTTGGGCACCATGACATCGCTGACCTTCAGGTCGGAAACGTACAGCGCTCCCTCGATCATGATTAATATATCAGGATCGAGGAGATTTCTGTTTTCCGACTCTCTGAGTATTTCAATCAAGCCATGGCGATCAGCAGGCGCCTTGGAGATCAGTTGTTTGAATTGTTTGAACCAGCTGGAACCGCTGGTGGATTGAGCTTTGGCCATAAGTATCAGTTATAAGGATTCGCGAAACCGAGATCATGGAGTATGCGGATTTCCATGGCCTCCATAATTGTTGCATCCTTTTTTTTCTCGTGTTCGAATCCGAGCAGGTGTAAAACGCCATGCACAACCATGTGCGCCCAATGCGCGGTCAAGTCCTTACGTTGTTGCAAGGCTTCTTTTTTTATCACCGGCGCGCAGATCACGATATCTCCCAGTAATTCCGGCACCTGTACCGGGTTGCCTGGGGCGAATGACAGGACATTGGTCGGGCCTTTCTTGTTACGCCAGCGTTCATTCAGTTTCGCTCCTTCATTTCTGTTTACGATACGGACCGTCAGTGCGGCGTGTTTCCGCAAACCCTTCAGGCTCATCTTCACCCAGTTCCTGATCCTGGCTGCGGTTGGCAGGTCTAAATCCTTACAGGCAATTTGCACGTCGACCGTGATTTTGTTCTGTTTAGTTCCGGTCATTTGTTGTTTTGGGTTTCAGTCGGTCATGACGTTCATAGGCATCGAGAATGCGTTTGACCAGCGGGTGCCTGACCACGTCATGGGATTTAAAGAAAGTAAAACTGATCCCTTGTTCGTCATTCAGTATGTCGATGATATGTCGGAGCCCGGATCTTTTACCCTGGGGCAGGTCTATCTGGGTGATATCACCCGTGACGACGGCGGTCGTCCCAAAGCCGATGCGGGTCAGGAACATTTTCATCTGTTCAACCGTGGTATTTTGCGCTTCATCCAGAATGACATAGGATTCATTCAGGGTCCGGCCGCGCATGAAGGCCAGCGGCGCGATTTCGATGATATTTCTTTCGATTAATTTGGCGACGCGCTCGAAGCCAAACATTTCATACAGGGCGTCATATAAAGGCCGTAAATAGGGATCGACTTTCTCGAACATATTGCCCGGCAGATAGCCGAGTTTTTCCCCGGCTTCAACGGCTGGCCGTACCAGTACGATGCGCCGGCAGCGATCGGCTTCCAGAGCGGCGACAGCGCAAGCCACGGCCAGATAGGTTTTGCCGGTGCCGGCCGGTCCGATACCGAAGCTGATATCGTGTGTCTGCATATTGCGCAGATACAGGCGTTGATTGGTGCTGCGGCCCTTGATAACGCCACGTTTGGTCTTGATAGAGATTTCCTGATCGAACTCTTCTTCCAGTTCCTTATCGATATCCCGATCCTGCAGCGACAGGTGTATGAGTTCGGCCGTTAGAATTTCACCCTTGGCGGTAGCATAGAGATCGCACAGCAGTTGATCACAGGCAGCAACTGATTTCGGTGTGCCGATGATGCGAAAACTGTTGCCGCGATTATTGATTTCCACGCCGAGTCTGCGTTCAATTTGCCGCAGATGCTGGTCCAGCGGGCCGCACAGATTCGCCAGCCGTTCATTGTCCGGTGGCTCCAGCGTCAGTTCCGCGGCGATTGGATGGATTATGTCAGCCGGTGCGCTCAAGGACTATCGGGAGGCAAGTTTGTGGTTTGTTGAGACAAATGGTTGCGACGGGTTTATTATTTCACCCCGCAGTGAATACGGATTGACCGCGCTGATTCTGATATCGATGAACTGGCCGATGTGTTCCGGCTCTCCGGTAAAATTCACGGTGCGGTTGTTTTCAGTCCGGCCGCACAGCTCAGAGGGATTATTCCGGGACGGACCTTCAACCAGGATGCGCTGGGTAGTGCCGACCATGTTATTGCTGATCTGCATCGCCTGTTGATTAATCCGGGTTTGCAGGATCTGCAAGCGCTGTTTCTTTACCGCCACAGACACATCGTCAGGGAAACCAGCCGCCGGCGTGCCGGGACGTTTGCTGTAGATGAAGCTGAACGATTGATCAAAACCAACTTCCATGATTAAGTCGATGGTGGCCTGAAAATCCGCTTCGGTTTCCCCGGGAAAGCCGACGATGAAATCCGATGAGATGCTGATTTCCGGTCTGACCTTGCGCAGTTTTTTGATTTTGGTTTTATATTCGAGCGCGGTGTGTCCGCGTTTCATTAACATCAGTATCCGGTCTGAACCGCTTTGCACCGGCAGGTGCAGATAAGCAGCCAGTTGCGGGATATGCTCATAAACCTCGATAAGCCGGTCGGAAAATTCTACCGGATGGGAAGTGATAAAACGGATACGATCGATGCCCTCGACCGCGGTGGTATATTCGATCAGGCTGGCCAGATCAGCTATGTCGCCGGTATAAGTTTTACCACGATAGGCATTGACGTTTTGACCTAAAAAGGTGATTTCCCGCACTCCCTGTTCCGCCAGTCCGACGATCTCCGCGAGGACGTCATCGAGGGGCCGGCTGATCTCTTCCCCCCGCGTATAGGGTACTACACAGAAACTGCAATACTTGGAACAGCCTTCCATGATGGAAACAAACGCCGTGGGCCCGTTGCTGCGCGGCTCGGGCAGGCGGTCGAATTTTTCAATTTCCGGGAAAGAAGTATCGACCGCGGGTTTGCCAGAACGCAGCACCTCGTCGTACATGGCCGGCAGCCGGTGCAGGGTTTGGGGTCCGAAAATGATATCGACATATGGCGCCCGTTTCAGAATCGTCTCACCTTCCTGGCTGGCGACACAACCGCCGACGCCGATCACAAAGCCCGGTTTTTGAGCTTTATGGATGCGCCACCTGCCTAATTCCGAAAATAATTTTTCCTGCGCCTTCTCGCGTATGGAACAGGTGTTGAACAGCAGCAGATCAGCGGCCGCGGGGTCACCCGTGAGGGTCATGGCATGGGAGTGGTGGAGCATATCGCGCATTCTGTCAGAATCATATTCGTTCATCTGACAACCGAATGTCTTGATATGTAGTTTTCTTTCCATCTCGTCCGCAAGTTATAAGGGACGGCTAAATTACACCGTCTTTACCCTTATTTCCAGTCAATTATGGCCTTTCGGCTGATTCCAGAGCGTTAAGGTTTTCAACGAGTTGTATGGATACCGTAGTACACAGGTCAAGCCTCACCCAGCAGTTCCTGGAAGGATATTTCCTGCCCGGCTTCACTGGCGTTATAGCCGGCGAGAGTATTGATATGGTCTCGAAATTTCGCGGATTGCAATTGTTTCCTGATCGCGGCTTGCAGCATCGGGTTGAGCCCCATATCCAGCGCCAGAACATAGGCTTCCTGCAGATACGGGATGAAATCCAGATTGAATTGCTCCGCGGCTGCGGCAATGCCGAAGCCGGCGTCCGCGGCCCCGCTGGCGATTATCGCGGCGACCGCGACATGGGTGAATTCTTCATTGGCATAGCCGTTTATATTTTTTGCATTGACACCCTCTTTGAGCAGTAATTGATCCAGGATGGTCCGGGTGCCTGAGTTACGCTGGCGATTGATAAAGCGGACGGAACGTTTGGTCAGGTCCGGCAGTGTGGTAATGCCTTTTGGATTGCCTTTCTTCACCAGCAGGCCCTGTTGCCTGACCGCCACTTTCAGCAATAAGTGCCGGTTCGGAGTGATCCAGTGGCGGTATTGGGGCGCGATAATTTCACCCACCAGTTGCAGGGGCAGGTGAAAACCGGCTATCTGGCAATGACCGCTGTTAAGGTTGCGCAAGCTGTCCAGACTGCCGTGGATCTGAAAATCTATATCAAATCGATTATCGTCCTGCAGCAACTCGAACAGGTAGGTGATGGCCATGCCGTGACTGGCGAAAATTCTGGTTTTGGGGCGGTCTCCCGGCCGGATAAATATGGCCAGTGAATCGTTCAATTCCGCCCGCAGCAGGTCGAGTTTTGACTGCAATTGTTCATGCAGGTATTGCTCGGCCCACATCAGTTTTTCGCCCAGTTCAGTCAGTTTCGCGCCCCGGCCCCGACCCCGTTCGAGTATCAGTAACGGTGCCCGGAATTCCTGTTCCCATTTTTTGATCAGACCCCAGGCATGCCGGTAGGAGAGTCCGGCGCTGATGGCGCTGTTTTTTAGCGTACCCTGTTTCTGTACCGCTGCCAGAATTCTGAAAAGACCTGGGTCGATCTCCGGCTGTTTGGCGCCATGCAGTTGCATGTGTAATTTGAAATCAATTTGCATGGGTATTACCAAATAAATTCTGTAGATATTTGCATATTATTACACCAGGAAGAAATGGTTAACCCATCATAATGAATTATTCAGTATAAACAATATGTTAAATAGATTTAAGAGGTATTCCAGGTACTGGAATAGGCATGAATGTGAAATATTAAACATAATATACAGGTGTAAATTTTTTATGGGTTTTATGTGTTCAATATATGGGAATAATGGTCAATAGGTAGCTGTATCCTGCTCGAAACCCGGGCGCCGTGCCGGATCAGTGTCCTGATGAGGGTTTTCAATGGCCTGGTTATGTAGCAAGGATACGGATTAGAAGGGTGGCATCACTCGATGTGTAATTTTGTGTGACTTAGTCGCTAATAATCGAGATATTCCTTCAAATGCGGACTATTAAAGCATTATAATTATCTAATAATATTAATATTTGTGCCAATATCCGACCACGACCAAACTCCTGGATGAGCCGTGCGCGACGAAAAAATAGAACAACTAGCAGCTCAACATTATGACCCGAAGTTACAGTATCATAACTTCGATCATATTCGTTTTGTCCTGGGAGAAGGGGAGAAGATAATCGCCAGGTGTAAAAAGGAAGGCGTCGAAGTTAACGAAGCTGTTATTTATTACGCCATCCTGTTCCATGACGCTGGGTTTCTCGAAAACCATATGGCCAAGGGCTTTGATTCCAAGGAAGCTTACTCCGCAGATTTGGCGGTAAAGGCTTTGCGGAGCAATGGTATGGATGCCGATATAATCCGGAAAGTTGAAGCAGCGATAATGGCGACACATGTCGATGCCATCTGCAAGACCAATGAAGACAAGGCTGTCAGGGCGGCGGATCTGGCGGGTCTGGCTGCGGATTATTCGTTTTTCAAGAAGAACACCATAGACCTCAGGGACGAATACGAAATGATGAGCGGGAAAAAAATCACCTGGAATGAATGGAAGACAATGGCCTCCGAACGGGTAGAGCTTTTCCTGCGGGAGGAATTGTATCTGACCACTGATTATTATAATGAGCGGGGGGAATCAAGATTTCACGTGAACACCCGGACGAATATACAGAAATTATTGCACGACAGATCAGAACGGCTTGAGGGCTGATTTGCGAGTTGTATGCCGGTCTATGACTACCACTGCGACGAAAATGGAAAGACCGTCGAAGTAAACCACACGATCGGTGTCAGGATAAGGACCTGGGTTGAGTTATGCTATGCAGCTCAAATTGGCCTTGGGGATACTGACCCGATGGCGCCTGTCAGAAAAATTATCACCAAAGCCCCGGCCGTTGCGGTGACTGTTTCCAATAGTGAACTGAAAAACCATGGATTCACCAAACTGGTGAAACGGGATGACGGTATCTATGAGAATGTCACCGCCACCGGCGACGAAAAGCGTTACATGAAGCGGGGTGAGGTGGAAACCCTCCCCCATATCCAGAAAAAAATCAGGGATTGACCTTAAGCCCGCATTTCACCCACGTCAGACTGCCAGCGCCGGATTGATGTTCCCCGGCCTAATGCTTCAAATGTTTACGAAAGTCTGTGTATACCAATTTCAGCCGCTCATATTTATAAATGAGTTCTTTTTGCTGATGCTCCATTTCTAAATAGCGGTGGAACTGTCTGTTCATCCTGGCGGCGGCGACACCGATAAAGAAGTAGTACAGCAGGAGAAAGCCCCCGAACGCGCTGTTGTATTGATCCCCAAGTGAAATCAGATGAACTGCCGGTGGAATCAAAGCGGGAAATGAATATGCAATTATCACCCAGATATTAATGGAATAAGAGATCAGTGCGCCGGAGACCAGTCCGCAGGTGATGAGCAGTGTCAGACCATTATATAGAGTGTATTCAATGGTGTTTTCGTAGGGAACCAGGATGATTCCGGCGACTCCCCACAGGATGCCGGATATCAACACGGATGTCAGAAAGCGTTTGAGCCATATGTCGGCATTATCCGGGACAATTTTGTCATGGTGATATTTCCACAACAGGAAATATCTTATGACTGCATGAATCATGACTAGCGCCAGCCAGATAAATAATATTTCCCGAAATGCAACTTCCCACAAGACCCATGCCAGGCAAACGGCCGCGATAACCGGAAAGCAGAATGTGACTACGGCTTGTGAATACAAGATATAAATCTGGTTTTTAACCGTAATAAAATCCCTGGAATATTCAACTGCGGTAGTAATGTTTGGCGTATTCATAATTAATCCCTTAAGCCTCCATCCCTGTTTTATGGTGGGGGGTAAAATATAACGCTTTCATTCAGGATTTGCCAGAGCTTCTGAGTTCTCAGATTTCGGTTATATCCACTTTTCAGCGTCACCGATCCTGCCTGTGCTGAACCGTGAATTATTCGTGTGTTATACAAGTTATTTTTTAGAAACAGATGCTTATGGAATTTTTTCATTTAATTTGTGATGATTCAAATTTCGCTATAAAGCAGATGGCGCGGACCCTGCCGGAAGGCTGGAACGTGGATATTTCCTAGCTGCAGGCAATTGACGTTGGCGTGATTGTCATTGCTTAACAGTTAAGCAGCCTGTCTCAGCTATGTGGTTTGTATCGGCAAGACCACTGATACGAGTCTGTACCCGACAGATCACCTAAGTTAACTGAGGTTCCTTAGTGGTTTTCATCCAAAAATGGTTTACACTCATTCAGCAAGGATGACGGAGGAGTTTGCGATGGAAACGTAATTTTCTGAATGATATAGCATTAGCCAAAGGTAGAAATAATTATGAAAAACACGATTTTAATTTCCATATTTATGTGTCTCGGTATCTATACGAATACTGGTATTGCCGCCAGTGCTCAGGAGATCGATATAAAAGTCGGTGCCGCGCTGGATACGTTTAAGAAAGAAGTAGGCGGTGGCGAGGCATTTTTGCAAAAGGCTGAAGGTGTACTGGTCTTCCCGGAAGTGATCAAGGCCGGTTTCGGCGTGGGTGGTGAATTCGGTGAAGGTGCATTACAGATCGCCGGTAAAAACGTTGACTATTACAGCACGGCGTCCGCCTCGATCGGTTTTCAGGTTGGTGCGCAACTAAAAACCGTCATTCTGGTTTTTCTCGATAAAGGCGCTCTGGAAAAATTCCGTAACAGCAACGGCTGGGAAGTCGGTGTGGATGGTTCCGTTGCTTTGATAGAACTGGGCGTGGGGAAGGACATTAACACCGTTACCATCACTGATCCGATAGTCGGCTTCATTATCAGCAACAAGGGTTTGATGTACAACCTGACGCTGGAAGGATCCAAGATTACGAAATTAAAGCGCTGATTTAAACTGGTTAAGGAAATACCATGGACGGTATTCAACAGCCACCGGCCTAGGTCGGTGGTTCCATAATGAAATCTGGAAGTTTGGTTCGAATAATGCGAGTGGAGTGAACTGGTGGCTATGGGTGGAATCGAACCACCGACCCCGGCGTTATGAGTGCCGTGCTCTAACCGTCTGAGCTACATAGCCAGTTTTAAATATGATCATTCTTCAAGTATAAAGTTTTTATAACCGCAGCCCTAAGCTCAACGTCCCTGTTTCGCTAATGGCCCGTCTGAGCTACATAGCAGTTGAAATAAGTTATTAGCAATATCCTGAGCCGGGTTGCTTTCAGGTATTCAGGGAGCGCGATTGTCTTGATTATGGCTTTTTTTGTCAAGATCCGGAATGCTGTATCCCTTCAAAAAATTCCCTCAGTCTTTTGAGTCAACGTGTGCCGAAGACAACCATCGATTTGCCTGCAACCGATATCAATTGATCCTCTTCTAGGTCCTTGAGTACCCTGCCGACCATTTCGCGGGAACAACCGACAATGCGGCCGAGTTCCTGGCGGGTGATTTTCACCAGCATGCCGTCTGGATGGGTTATGGAGTCAGGTTCTTTACATAGATCTATCAGGGTTCGGGCTACCCGACCTTTGACATCGGTGAAGGCCAGATCACTGACTTTGCGGCTGGTTTTTTTCAACCGGATCGCCATCTGGGCGGCAATGACGAAAATGAGTTCAGGGAACAGATCGGTCAGTCCCTTCATGCGTTGATAGTTAATCTGGGCGATTTCGCATTTGGACTTGGCCCGGACGAAGGCGGTGCGTTTGTGTTGTTCGTCGAACAGGCCGAGCTCGCCAAAAAAATCACCGGCATTGAGATAAGCCAGCACAATCTCACGGCCTTTATGATCCTCGATTAATACCGTCACGGAGCCGCTGATGATATAGAAGAGATCGTGCGACTGGTCGCCTTCCTTGATGATCACCGACTTGGCTGGAAAGCTCTTTTTGTGGCAGTGTTCGAGAAAGCGTACAACCGTATTACTTCTTGCCACGGGTAATGGTTCTGGCATGAGGTTTCCCCCTGTAAAGATAAGGTAGTAACTGATATTCAGTGGTAACTGTTTTCTATGTTACTCTTCTTTTGGTGAATCAACCAGTTGGGGTATGTTGTATGCAAACGTCTTTGAAATGGGCTGGGGGTGTGGCGTTCATCGGCAGCTCAGCCAGCGGTCATAAAGTTGTAATCGATGGCCCTCCGGAGGGTGGTGGCAGGGATCTCGGCCCCCGGCCGATGGAGATGATCTTGCTGGGTCTCGGCGCATGCACCAGTTACGATATCGTCTCGATCCTGAAGAAAGCCCGGCAGGATATCACCGCCATTGACATAGAACTGGACGGTAAACGGGCCGATACGATTCCCAGCGTGTTTACCGATATCCATATTCGCTTTCTGATCACGGGGCGCGGCGTCAGTGAAACGCAGGTGGAAAAAGCCATCCAGTTGTCCGCGGAAAAATATTGTTCGGCCTCTATCATGCTGGGCAAGACCGCAAAAATCACCCACTCCTTCCAGATAAAGGAAGCTGAAAAGCCAGCTACTTAACTGTCAGTATTCAGGATGATACTGGCCGGACCGGTGACGATCATATGGATCAGGGAGGCGATGCGATTGACATTAGTCTTGACGTATATCCGTTTGAGATGCGTGCGGGCCGTGTTCAGTGTGATGCCCAGGGCGGCCGCGGCCGTCTGCAGGTGCGGCGAGATAAAAAGCTGCGATACCAGCTTGGCCTCTGAGGGTGAGAGACGATACAGGCTGCGGACCACTTCTTCGATACGGGTATAATCAGCCGTTGTTTCGAAAGCGAATAATATGGTAGTAGGCAGATTTCTGCCAACATTGGCGCGGCTGGATTTCAGCGTTGTTACCAGGACATGCAGATCCGGGCGGCCCACGTCCCTTGTTATCGAGAACAAATGGTCTTTCTGATCGAGAGCTATTTCCTTCAGTTCAGCGGTAATGCCCGGATCCTTGCAGTTTAAATAGCCGTAATAATTTTTAAGACAAGAATCGGTGGTTAACAATCGTTGTGCGGATTTATTGGTATAAAAAATCCGCAGATTCTCATTAAATATTATTATTCCAGTGTTCAGGTGATCGAGTGTCTCCAGTAGCTCAGTCTGGGTAACGTTATCCTGATTAAGGTTACTGATTTGATCCGGCTGGCATACGATAAAGACATTAACAATTCCATTTACGACGGGCGCATACTCCAGCGAGAATGTTGCCTTGCCATTTGTGGTATAAACCAGTTGCGTTTTTTTGTTGCTGATACATGCCTTGACATGTTCACCATGAGTTGCCGGTAACAGATCCTGGATATTTTCCAAACCCAATTGCTGCAGGGCTGTTTTTGAGTCTTGCGGCACCCGCGTAACCTTGCCGTCCATATTGCAGGTTAGCTTTATGCGCCATGATGCTCCATTATTGATAATAGGAGTGGGTACGGGTGGAATTAACGTAATATCCCTGTCTTCGCGGATCATAGAAATCAATTAATGTACTATCGTTCGGGTTTCTTCCATCTTTATCGGGTTATAGTTATGGCCTTTGGTGCATCTCTGCACGAATTTTATTTGTATCAAATATATATGCAACCGGATTTAGATCTTATTCGGGTTGATGGTTCGGCGAATAAAAAACTCGATGACGCCGTCAGTTTCAGTTGACTGGATAATCTCATGACCGGTGCGGGCATGCAGGATTTCTCCGGCTTGCATCCGGTTCAAGGCCAGTTTTGCCTTAAGCACAGGTAGCGGACAGTTAAGTCCTTTGGCATCCAGCGTCTGGTCAAATCTGATTCCGGCAATTGTTTCCTGTGTCTGCATAATCTGACTGTCGATCTTTGGATGCTATTAAAGGTTTAGCATATCAGTGATCAATCAGGCTGCCTACTTGTCATAAGGGCAAGTCTTAAATTTATGTCTTATCCAGGTGGATTTCTATGGCCGTGTGGACGATATGCAAATCCCGGGGAATAGAGTTCCGGTAATGATCGGGTGTTTTGGGGCGGGCGCTGTGTATCACGAACTCCGCCGCATTGATTCCCGGGCCGATCCGCCACATATGCAGATCGGAGATCCGATCCTGGTTTGTTAACTCGATCGCCTCCCGGAGTTTCGTTAACTGCGTTGCCGGTAGTTGCTTGTCCAGCAGCACCAGACTGCTTTCCTGCAACAAACCAATCGACCAGCGGATGATTAGTATGGCGCCAACGATACCCATACACGGATCCAGCCAGTAGGCGCCGAAATATTTGCCCGACAGTAAGGCAACGATGGCGAACAGGGAGGTTACGGCATCGGCCAGGACGTGCAGATAGGCGGATCGTAAGTTATGGTCGTGATGATCGTGTTCATCTTCGTCATGATCATGGTCGTCGTGGTCTAGTAATAACATGCTCAATCCATTCACGATTAAACCCAGAAAGGCCACCACCAGGGCGTAATTGAACTGGATTGCGACCGGATGGATAAAGCGATTGATACTCTCGAAAATCATAATGGCCGCGAATGCCGCCAGCAGCACGGCGCTGGCGAAAGCGGCCAGTGAATTCACCTTGCCGGTGCCGAAACTGAAGCGCTGGTCGCCGGCATGGTGGCGGGCGTAATAATAGGCAAAGACGCTGACGGCCATGGCGACGGCATGGGAACCCATATGCAGCCCATCGGCCAGCAAGGCCATGGAGCCAAACCGTAGGCCCGCCAGAATTTCCACCACCATGGTCAGGCCGGTCAATAACAGCACCAGTATGGTCCGTCTTTCCCCGGGCCGGATCTGGTCCTGACCGAAAATACGGTCACATTGCCAGTCGGAATCTTGCATAAGCTAAGTTATTGTATTATTAGATCGTTCTAAATGATAATGAATCTCATTTACAAATAGAATACATGTTCCTATAATAGCGTTGAATCCATTATTAAGCATGAAAACGGTAAGTTATCACGGTTAGTCCGGTTTTGTTCCCACATTGCTACTAGCTCCTGCTTACCCTCGGCAATCCAGGGCTGAAACAGTATCCATCACGTGAACCAACCACCGGTATATACCGCGAGATTTTTCTGAATGATTAAAACACTCTGGGAGTTAATGCAAGGGGAAAAATGCCTGGTCCAGGGATTTAGTCAGGCATTGGATGAAAGTTACCGGGTCCGCTTGATGGAGTTGGGCTTTCATCCGGGGGAACAGGTGACGTGCGTACAAGTTCCGCGCCTGGGTGCCCCCAAGTTATACCGCGTTAATAACACGATTTATTCGCTGGACGATAGTGTCGCCACTCTGGTCGATATCCGGGTGAGTGAATGAGTGAAGCGTTGATCATCGGCACTCCGAATTCCGGCAAAAGTTTGTTGTTTAACCGGTTAACTGGTATGAACCAGAAAGTTGCCAACTTTCCCGGTATTACCGTCGATATCAGTTACGGTCCCATGCTCGCCAATCCGGCGCTGGAGCTGGTGGATTTCCCCGGCGTTTATTCACTGCATTCCATCTCCGAGGAAGAACGCATCGCGGTCCGGGCCTTTAAAAAATCCCTGGCAGATGAACACCTCGATTACGTCATCTGCATCCTCGATGCCAGCCGCCTGGAGAAGGGACTGCACTTTGCCATGCAGGTGTTGCGGGAATGCCAGTTACACGGCAAGCCCATGCTGATAGCCGCGAATATGATCGATGTCCTGACCAAGCACGACATGCATCTGGACACGCGTGGTCTGGAGCGCTCCCTCGGCGTGCCGGTACTGCCGATCTCAGCAAAGACAGGCCAGGGTTTGCGGGAACTGGAGCAAGCGATGGACAAGAACCAGGTCTCGCAGCACCAGCATGTGCCGGTTAATTTCAAGGCTATCAGTGATGTTGAATTGCGCCGAATGGCGCACAACCTGGCCGAGGACTGTGGTCCTAAAGGTGACCTGTTAATCAGATCGCAGGCGAGACTGGATGCCTTTTTCCTGCACACCTGGACCGGTGGCGCCGCCTTCTTCCTCATCATGTATCTGCTGTTTCAGTCGATCTTTACCTGGTCGGCACCGGCCATGGATGCGGTCGGGGCATCGTTGGCCTGGATGGCTGCCCTGGTTTTACCGCTGATCACGCCGGGCGTTATTCGCGATTTCGTCAAGGATGCGTTATTCGGCGGGATCGGTGCGTTCCTGGTGTTCGTGCCGCAAATTTTTGTCCTGACAATGGTGGTGGGCATACTGGAGGATAGCGGCTATCTGGCCCGGGCTGCAGTGATTTGCCATCAGCCATTGCGTATTTTCGGGCTGACGGGAAAAAGTTTTATTCCCATGTTGTCCGGTGTTGCTTGTGCCATCCCGGGTATTTATGCCGCCCGGACCGTGGATTCACCCTACAAGCGCTGGCTGACATATTTCGCCATTCCACTCATGCCATGTTCGGCGCGACTGCCGGTGTACACATTGATTATTGCCGCCTTCATTCCTGCCCGCGAGGCGCTGGGCGGCCTGGTGGGTTTGCAGGGGCTGGCCATGTTCATGGTCTACTTTTTCGGCATGATGTGCGGCTTACTGGTGACTTCCCTCGTTTCCAGAGTCGGTCCGCACAGCCAGCAGGACATGCCGTTCGTGCTTGAAATGCCGCCCTATCGGCTGCCGTCCTGGAAGCCGTTGTTAAGAAACTCCTGGAACCGGGCCCGGCATTTTGTCACCAAGGCCGGCGCTATTATTTTCCTGGTTACCGTTATTATCTGGATTCTCGGCTATTTCCCCAATGGAGGAACGGACCTCGGTGCCTCATGGTTGGGCCGCATGGGAAAAATCATTGAACCGATCTTTCGGCCGCTCGGGCTGGACTGGAAATATGGCGTTGCGTTGCTGAGTTCCTTTCTGGCACGGGAAGTATTTGTCGGCACTCTGGGCACATTGTACGGCATTGAAGGTGCTGATAATGACATGGTGCCATTGGTTGATCAGATCCAGTCCAGCGGCTTGCCGGTCGCTTCGGGCGTCGCTTTATTAATAATGTTTGCCATCGCCCTGCAGTGTGTCTCGACACTGGCAATCCTGCGAAAGGAAAGTAATTCTCTGAAGCTGCCGGTGCAGATGTTTATCGCTTATGCCGTGTTTTCCTACTGTGCCGCCTGGATTGGCTATCAGGTCGTACAATTATTTTAACGTCAAACCGTTTCCTCATCGTCTGTATCTCGGCACAGGCAGTCAAAAATCCCGCTGTGCATAATGGTAATAACTGAAAGATATTTCCTGCTATGGTTGATCTAAATCAATAGGGGTGAACAGCGTTTTTCAAAATGAATAATCTTATTGTGAGATAATATCGCTGATGCTACAAAATTATTGATGTTCCAATGTTCCTGCAATTTTAGCTGTGGTTGGACCTGGTATAAAACATCTGCATCTCTGCGCTAGAAGAATTGCCAAGCATCCGGATTATGCCTGTTCCATACTGAATAAAAACTCCTGCCGGTTTCATCCATTGATTGAATCAGGGTTTTCTGTATTGATATCCATTATTGAGGTATGTGCCTATGGAGATTAAAAATCGAATTGCGGTAGTGACTGGCGCCGCCAGCGGCATAGGTAAGGCGGTCTGTGAAAATCTTGCCGATCATGGCGTCAAGAC
>JACVQI010000042.1:554-12182 GCA_015661095.1 Gammaproteobacteria bacterium | reverse complement strand
GTACTGGCGAGTGGGGCGTTATCGGTGATATCAATGTCTGCCGGGCCGGAAAAAATATATTCCCTGGCGTTATTGTAATAGACGAGTGTCAAGAGTTCGGAGGCACCAACACGGATCTGATCTCCGGAACGAACGGACATCAGTATCTCGGCCCTCTGTTCCTGGTTTGCCGAGATCACCGCGACCTCGCCAACAACGTCCGTTATCATAGCGATAGCCTCATCACCGGCGAATAAACTTGAGTTTACAAACATGGACAAGGAAACCAGGCTCAACACTGGTATGGCATGCAGCCTTAGCAGTTTTCCGGCGATCAGCATAGTTATTACCTCCGGTGGATATCCGGCCTCCATCCGAATACTTGTTCATCAGCCCTGCCCTTAATGTTTGTTTTACCGAGCGGGACCAACTGTTCCGGTAATTCTATACTATGAGCTACGGAAGTCGAGCAAATTACAGGATATCCCAGGTCCCTGGATTTACCCTCAAGGCGCGCAGCCAGGTTGACGGTATCGCCGATGACGGTGTATTCATGCCGCGTTGTTGAACCCACATGCCCCACAACCGCGTCGCCCAGGTGCAGACCGATTCCGATATGTATTTCCTCGATGTCCTGCGGCTTTAATTGCAGGTTCAGAACTTCAAGCCTGTTCAACATCTGCGTGGCTGCGAGAAAGGCCTGCTGCGCGGGATTTTTCAACTGGTTCGGGGCGCCGAAAAATGCCATCAGCCCGTCACCTATATATTTATCCACTGTGCCGCCATGGGCATGAATAACCGATGTCATCTCGTTGAAATAACTGTTCAGCAGGGCAATAATCGCTTCCGGTGGTTGCGATTCACTACGGGTTGTGAAATTTCGTATACCTGAAAACAACACACATATCCGCTTCCTCTCGCCGACCATTGCCGGATTGATTTCTCCGGTCAGGATTTGTTCAAGAACATTCGGGCTGACATAGCGGCCAAAGGATGCCTGCAGTCTGCGTTTTTCCAGAATGGTATAAACCCCTTCAAGTCCCAGCCGACCCAGGATCGCCATCGCAGCAACCAGTATGGAAGTCATCACCGGCAGAATCCTGCCTTGCCACAGAATGAAAGTTGATCCGGATATAAGCAGGCATGTGAATACCAGAAATAAAGGTACGCTAACCAGCGGCTTGTGACCGAACCAGTAAAACAGCAAGGCAAGGTACAGCAACAGGAGTGCGATAACAGGACTAATCGGCTGCAAAACCTGACCAGCGAGTACAGATCGCAGGATTTGCGCATGGATAAAAATTCCCGGAACCCTTGGGTTGCTCTTTTCTGAAACATACAATGGTACAGGAGCATCATGCCTGTCATCAAAAGGCAGAACACTTCCAATTAACACTGGTCTATCACTGAATAATTTTCTGAGTTGTGTTTCATCATCATCCTCATACCATTGATTGACCTGCTGCATTGGAATGTAGGAAAAATGGTTGCCGATTGAGTAATTGATATAACCCGATTCCGGTTCTACTCCGGTCCTCGCTGCCATGAGTGCAGCCAGTGTAGGGACTGTATCATCGGTAAAACGTATCGATGAATCAAATCGTCTTATGATTCCATCAGCATCATTCATCACCATTACCAGGCCGAAGGCATTCTGATCCAGCACGGACATAATCGGTGCAAACAGGGGGCGAACACGACCCGTTGCATCAAGTGTTTGCCCTAGCACAACGGGTGATGCTGTTTTCAGGCGCAGTAATCCTTGTAACAGTTCTCTGTCGATCCCTTCACGAACAAAATCGTACGATTTTTCAGGCATCACCAGATCTACGCCGACTACGGAGGGTCTGGCAATCGCCATCGCATGAAAAAATTTTCCCAGGTGAGGATGCCATAACGCCAACGGTTCAGGATAGGCGAAAAATGTCTGTTCATCGATGCCAACGATTACAACGTCGTTATCTATTGATCGAGGGAAATGGTCGCGCAAGCTTTGGAACTGCCAGGCAAGCAAACCATTATCCATGTGGACAAATACCCTGAAAAAATGGAAAACCAGTGCCAGTAAAACCAGAATCAGAAACCCTGCAGTTGTTAAACGCTTTCTTGTCATCGGGCGATTGCTCGGGCAGTCGTGGGATCACAATCACTCAGCCATGACCAGGCAATCACTAGCCCAATCGTGTGTGCTGATTTACAATGATACACCGTGTAGATATGCTACACCCTAGGAAACTTCTGTCTACGCTTCACAACTCCTCCAGTCCTGATTCTGTGCATTCAATCAACGCGGTAATTCTTTAGAATCCCCAATCCGTTCGGTTACTGCATCAGTCGTATTTTTTCTTCGTATACCGGTACGATGCCTTGATGATCTCCTGCAACACATCGAGATCGATGTCTGCCAGTTTATTGATATACAGACAGGCTTTGCTGATCTTATGCTTGCCCAGTTTCTTCAATAACTCCTTATAGCTGGTAAACCCGGACATCAGATACAGGGTCAGTGCCTGGCTGCGGGGAGAAAATCCGATCATGCAGATATCGCCTTCACGGCCGCTCTCGTAGCGGTAGTGATACTTGTCGAATCCGATAATGCTGGGACCCCACATCTTCGGTTGCTTGCGTGTGATGGTTTTCATCAGCCGTAGCAGGGTATAGGCGTCCTGACGTTTTTGTTCGTTCTTTACCCGATCGAGAAAATCCGTGACGCTGGCGTCGGTTGGTTTGGTTTTTGTTTCAGCCATAGATGCTCCCCCAATTTTTCTTGTTAATGTAGGTTGGTTGAATGCAATGAAACCCGACTATCTAATACTCCACGTTGGGCTTCGTACCTCAGCCCAACATGCGGCTCGCGTCGTGCCTCAGTCCTACCCTGCTATAGTCATCGCCCGGGCGCTGGCCTCTGGGCGGGAGGTTGTACGGAACGCTGGATCGGTTGGTTGTTCGGCGGACGCATCGCGCCCCGGCCATTATCGAACCCACGTGGTTGCCGCTCAGTCATGTCACGGTCCCGCTCTCGTTCACGCTGGCGGTCACCATTACGATCATCAGGCTGCTGAAACTCGCGCTCCAGATATTCCTGCCGCTCCTGTGGCGACATACCCAGCCAGCGCTCCCGGAAGGCATGCCTTTCTTCTTGCGGCATTTCCTCCAGACGTTTACGTAATTGCTCCATCCGCCCACGCTGGATGGTTGCCATCTCACGCCGGAATTGCTGGCGTTGCTCCGGTGTCATGTTCTGAAACCGCTCCCGCAAGGCCCGCTGTTGTTCAGGTGTCAGTTGGTTAAACCTTTCCTGCCGGCGTTGCAGCCGCTGCCGCTGTTCCGGTGGCAGTTCCCGGTAGCGGCTGAAGCGCTCGCGGATCTGTTCCCGTTCCTGCGGGCTTCTGCCGCGCCATTGCCGGAAGCGTTCCTGCGCCCGCTGCCGCTCCTCCGGGCTCATCTCCCGGAACCGTTCGGCGCCGCGGATCAGGTTCTGCTGGCGTTGCGCTGGCAACTGATCCCAGCGCGGTTCCAGCGCTTTCAGGACCTGTTTTTCTTCTTCCGTCAGGCTGCTCCAAGGCACCGTATCCGCCGCATAACCACTTGCGCAAGGCAGTATCAACAGGCTCGATAATATAATGCGGCCCAGACATTTATTCATCGGTTTGTTCCTCCGCCGGCGCCAGTTCCAGATCGGCATCGGCTTGTGTATCAGCCTCCGTCTGCTCCAGTTCATTCGGATCAACCCACTCCCCATCGGCTGTCTCCCATTCCCCCAGAAACTCGATAAAATCCGGCGCGGGCTCTTCTGTCACGGGTTCATCCGCCGCGTAAGCCAGAGTTGAAACATTTGCCAACACTATCAGCATCAGGCTACCCCGGCAGATCATAGTCTTCCAGCCACTCATAAAACTCCAGATCCTCGATCAGCTCCAGGCTTTCGGAAGTGGTGATCAGATCCAGATCGTCGATCATTTCATACTGTGCCGGTTGTGGCTGGCGCAGGTTCAAGGTAATGGCGATCACGAGGCAGGCGGTGGCCAGCACTGCCACGACCGGGAATGCGTAACGGGGTAAGCGACTGGATGGCGCCCGCGTCAGTGCCTGCTGCCGGATGTGCGCCAGCCGCGCACGCGTCGCGGCATCGATGGTGTCGACGCTTTGTTGCAGCTCCGCACGTACCGGTTCCAGCCAGTCTCTGTCTTTATCTGTCATGGCCAATGCTCACCCAGTTTGTCTCTCAATGTATGCACAGCGCGAAAGTAATGGGTCTTGACACTGCCTTCCGAACAGGCCATGGCCCGCGCCGTATCACTGACATCCAGTCCCTCCAGCGTCCGGAGCAGGAAGGCCTGCTGTTGCCGGACCGGCAGGGTATGCAGGAGCTGCTCCAGTTCCGCGATCCCGCGCTGCGTTTGCAGTACATGTTCCGGATCGCCGTCACGTTCGTCAACCACCTGCTGCATGGGATCCTCATCTTCATCCGTCAGTCCCAGCCAGCCCCGGAAGCGGTCCCGGACGCTGGTGCGCCGGTGCCAGTCCTGGATCCGGCTTTGCAGGATGCGGTGAAACAGCGGCCCCCATTCAGCGTCCGGGCGGCCGGCATATTTCTCCACCAGTTTGAACATGGCATCCTGGACGATATCCAGGGCATCGTCGGTGTTGCCGGTTGCGATACGCGCCAGACGAAATGCCCGCCGCTCGACGCCGGCGAGAAACCTGTCCAGGGCCAGAGTATTTTCCAGAACTTGCTCCCAGGCAATTTGAATCTGTTAGCGGCCATTGTAGCTCAGACCATCCGGCCGGTCATGGTGTTGCCCCGGCCGGATTGCGTCAGTCCTTATCTGCCGCCCCGGTTGGGCCCGCCACGGTTAAACTGCCCGCCCCGGCCCATGCCGCGTCCCTCGTCAGGGCGATGCTGCCGGCGCTCTGCATAACGTTCGGCAAATTCGGGATGCTCCTGCCTGAATTCCTCGCGCTGCGTCTGCCGGTCTTGCCAGTGCTGCTGAATCTCCTCGGCACGTTCGGGATTGTTCGCCATAAATTCCTCAAACCGCTGCTCGCGCTCGACTCTTTGCGCTTCCCGGTCCAGCCGCTGCTCTTCGCGCCGGGCTTCCTGCTCCTTCTGGCGTTCTTCCAGGCGTTTGGCTACGTCCGGATTCTCCTTCAGGAACTCCGCACGTTTGGCCGCACGTTCCTTGCGTTGTTCCTCCAGTCGCTTCGCCAGATCCGGATTCTGGGCCAGGTATTCCTTGCGCGCCTGCTCCCGCTGCGCCTGCCGTTCCTCCGGTGTCGGCCGTTTGTCAGCGCCGGTATCCGCATCCTGTGCCAGTACCGGCAGACCCAGGCTCAGGGCCAGGCCCGCGATGGCCGTATATTTGGTTATATTGCTGAATTGAATTTTCATGGATTGCTCCTCAGGTCAGATTGCTAGTATCAGGTAAACCAACACATAAAATGGGATTGGTTAGTCCTAATAACGCAATAGCCACCATCCGGTTGACATGACGTATGTGACATTCGTCACAAAGATTAGGGCTCCCCCATTTCGAGGCAGTAAGAATTAACTCTTACAGGTCTTGCCGATGAATTCAGCAAGACCTGAACCCGGTTACCTAACAATCATGCGGCTTTGCGCTGCGCAACTGTAAACTTGAGTCCAAGGGCACGCAGAAGCTCCATGACCGTGTCGATCTTCGGATTGCCGCGGCGGGACAGCGTCCGGTAAAGACTCTCACGGCTCACCCCCGCGGCTTTCGCGAGCGCGCCCATGCCGCCCCTGGCCTGGGCTACATTGCGCAGGGCCTCAAGCAGCACCGCCGGATTGCCATCCTCCAGTGCGGCATTGAGATAGGCCACGACATCCTTGCGGGTCTTCAGGTAATCCGATGTTTTAAATGTGGTGCTCTTCATAGTTTCCTCTTTTGTATTCGCCAATATGATTTGGCCAGTTCAATGTCACGGTTTCTGGTTGGTTGCTGGAGATTTTAAATCAGAAGATTACTGTAGCCTGTGAGCTACACTCAAGCAAGTCCCCGTAGGTCGGGTTGAGCATAGCGAAACCCGACATCAGAATGGTGGGTTTCACGTCGTTCAACCCACCCTATTCTCGCTGTGGCGCACGATTCAGTTCGGCGCGAAGCAGCCGCCATCGCGGCAGGAAACTATCCATCAATTGCTTGAAGCGGGCGTTGTGGTTGGGCTCCAGCAGGTGCACCATCTCATGCACGACGACGTATTCCAGGCACTGGAGCGGTTTCCTGGCCAGCGCCAGATTCAGCCAGATGCGGCGGGTCCTGGTATTGCAGGACCCCCAGCGGGTCTTCATCTTTCTAACACCCCATGCCGCCACGTCAACACCGATCACGGGTTGCCATCTGGCGATGAGGTCCGGCAACAAGGTCTTGAGTTGTTGGCGATACCAGCCATCCAGGATCACCGCGCGCCGAGCGGCATCGGCGCCGGGACGCGCATACAATTCCAGCGTGGCATTGCCATTCAACACGACTTTGGGCGGCGCCTGCGTCTCGATAACCTGCAGGGGATAGCGCTGCCCCTGATAATAGTGCGCCTCGCCGGTCACCATCTCGCACGCTAACGGCTGCGGCTGTCCCACAAAACGGGCCTGATGCCGCCGGATCCAATTGAGTCTGGAAACCACCATGCTCCGCACCGCTGCATCATTGACATGCAGAGGCGCCGACACGCGCACCCGGCCGGTCGGCGGAAACACACCCAGACGCAGATGCCGGATCGGCTTGCGCACGATCTCTATCTGAATGCCGCCAATCTCGATATAGCGAGGTTTTATATTCATGCTGGTTTCTCTATTTACTCATCAGAAAAATAAAGTCACAAATTATGACCTTTAAAATACCAGCCGGTAGCGTACGCCGGCGGCCTTGCCCTGCCGCTGCAGGAATCCCGCGCCGGTTAATTTCTTTAATGCGAACTGGATGGTGCGCCGGGGCAGTTTCGTATGGACTTCAATCTCCGCTACTTTTATTTGTCTTTCCGGCAATGATTTGAAACAGGCCAGCACCTTCACGCTCGCTTCGGATAATTCATTCAGACTCCTGAATCTTTCCCGATAGACCCGGATATCCTGTAAGGCCGCTGCGAATATCTTCAGGAAAAAAGTGACCAGTCCGGCATACTGGTAGTCGCGGGGATCGGGCCGGTATCTACCTTCGGAAGCCTGGTGCAGAACGCTGTAGTATCGCGCCCGATTCTGTTCGATATGCCGATCCATGGCCATGCAGGGAACCACGCCCTCCAGATATTTGTCTCCCGCTTGCAGCAGGATCAATAGAAACAGTGCCCGCCCCATACGGCCATTGCCGTCCTGAAATGGATGGATGGCCAGGAACCGAAAGGTGAATTCCACGGCGGCCAGCAACGGCCAGGTCTGTTCCCGGATCGTGCCGTTATACCAGCTGACCAGTTCGTGCATGGCCGTCTCGGTCATGACGCCCGGATCGGTGGGCTCCAGCACCGTTCTTTCTTCACCGGTTGCTTTGTTTCTGGAGATGACCTTATTAATTACAGTTTTATAAACTCCCGCGTAGCGTTGCGCGGGCGGGTAGAACTGCAGCAACTCATGATGCAACCCCCGGATAATCGTCTCCGACAGAGGCGGCATTTCGTTCGCCTGGTGATAAATTACCGACAGCACGGCCCGGCTCCCGGCTACTTCTTCCAGGCTCCTTTGGCGATCTTTGGAGAGTTTATCCAGGATGTAATCTTTCTTTTCATCAAAGGCAGTGGTGCGGCCGTCACGGGAAAGCTCGGTATCCACCCATTCGATCTCCACATCGGTCAGGACGGCGTTTTCGATCCGGGTGGTGGCGCCGACATTACTGATCAGCGCGCAATGGTTCAAATACGCCCGCTCTTCCGGGGTAGCGGCCTGTACTCCCTGATATATCTCGACCACCTGCTCCTGCAGGGACTTCAATTGGCTGAGGATTTTCGGGTCGGGTTCGAATGACAGCATGCCTGTGAACTCTGGGTTCTGGAGGCGTTATTGTGCACTAATGCGCAATATTGCGCAATGTATTTTACTTATTGATTGCGCATTATTGCGCAATCATGACCGTATGGGTTACAGATTGGCCTTGTTTTGCGGCAGGTCCAAGATACTGACTGCCATGCCCACTTCGGCCTCTTCGAACAATTCCAGCAAGTCATCGTTACGCATGCGGATGCAGCCCCGCGAGCCGGGCCGGCCCATGGTTACGTCATCCGGGGCGCCGTGGATGTAGATGCAGCGCTCGTAGGTGTCCACATCACCGCCCTGGTTGCGGCCCGCTTCGCAGCCGTCCAGCCAGAGGATGCGGGTGATGATCCAGTCGCGTTCGGGGAATTGCCGGCGCAGTTCCGGTGTGTACAGTTCGCCGGTCGGTTGACGGCCGACGAAGACGGTATTGACCGCGCAGCCGGCGCCAATCTTTTCAGCGATCTGATGTTGGCCGCACGGCGTGCATTCACTGCCCAGTTTTTCGCCGGGGCCGTTTTTCGCCGTGGAGATGTGATAGCGCTTCAGGACCTTGCGCCCGGATTTCAGCGTCAGGGTCTGGTCGGCGATATTGATATCGATAGTTTTCGTCATGGCTTACCGGGGTTCAAACAGGGCGATGGATTCCACATGTGAGGTCTGCGGAAACATATCCAAAATGCCCGCCTGTTGCAAGCGCAGGCCCTTGTCCCGGACCAGGATGCCGGCGTCCCGGGCCAGGGTGGCGGGATTGCAGGAGACATACACCAGCTTGTCCACGCCGTCGAACGACAGGTGCTCGATGATCTCTCTGGCGCCGTTGCGCGGCGGGTCGATCAGAATCTTGTTATAGGTTTTTTTAAACACCGGAATAGCCAGGTCCGCCTGCATCAGGTCGATGGCCAGGAATTCGACGTTGCTGATGCCGTTACGGGTGGCATTCTCGCGGGCGCGTTGCACCAGGCGTACGGAGATCTCGATGCCGGTAACTGCGGCGCCCTGTCGCGCAACCGGCAGGGAGAAGTTGCCCAGGCCGCAGAATAGATCCAGCACGGTATCGCCCGACTGCGGGGCGAGCAATTCGATAACCCGGGCAACCATGGCGTTGTTGATAGCGAAATTCACCTGGGTGAAATCGTCGGGGCGGAAATGGATCTCGATACCATATTGGTCCAGGCGATAGCTGAGATCGGTGGCGGTCTGGTCGTTCAGCGGCAGCACGGTTTCCGGGCCACCGGCTTGTAAATACACCGCGATCTGTGCCTGCTGCTGGAAGGCCGCCAGCCGCTCGCGGTCGGCCACAGTCAACTCGACCAGATGGCGGAAGATCAGTGCGGTGACGTTATCGCCGATGGCGACTTCGAGTTGCGGGATCTGATCGTAGCAATCCAGACCGCGGATGAAGCTTTGCAGTTCGGTGATGCGCTTGCCGATGGCCGGATGCAGGACCTCGCAGGTCTCCAGGTCGGCGACGTAATTGCTGCGCTTTTCGCGGAAGCCGATCAGCAGCTTTTCCTTTTTGAACACGTATTTGAGTCCGAGCCGCGCCTTGCGGCGGTAACCCCACTCCGGGCTGCGCAGCGGCGGCAGGATGGCCTCGGGTTCGATATTGCCGATGTGCCGAAACTGTTCCAGCAGCACCTTCTGTTTATGCTCGATCTGATCAGCCGCCGGCATGTGTTGCAGGCTGCAACCGCCGCAGATGGTGTAGTGCCGGCATTGTGGTTGGGCGCGCCGGGGCGACGGCTGCAGGATGTCGATGGCATAACCTTCGGCAAACTTGGCGCGCCGCCGGGTGTAACGGAAGGTCACGGTTTCACCGGGCAGGGCACCGTCGATGAACACGGCCTTACCGCCGAGATGCGCGACCCCCCGGCCCTCGTGGGACAGGGAATCGATCGTGGCCCGGACCGGCTCTGGCAGTGGTTTTTTATGGCGGGGAGGCATGATGATTCAGGACGGTACCATTACCGAATCGCAGGTCAAGAAAAATATAATGAAATAACGCAGGTTGGGTTGAACGAAGTGAAACCCAACATCAACAACGATATGGCATCGAATCATATGTATCAATTTTTATGTTGGGTTTCGTACCTCAACCCAACCTACGAACTGGGAGCCCAACCTGCACGCTGTCCAGGTAGGCTGGGTTGAAAGAAATAAAATCCAACATCAACAACGATATGGCATCGAATCATATGTATCAATTTTTATGTTGGGTTTCCTGCGTCAACCCAACCTACACCAGCCGGGTACGCACTTTAATTTCAGATGTCAGGGTCCGATGCACGGGGCAACGGTTGGCTATTTCCAATAACTTCTGTCGTTGCTCGTCAGTTAATTCACCTTCCAGGGTAATCTCGCGCGTGATTTCATCGATCTTGCCTTCGCGTGTTTCACAGTCGCTGCAATCCTTGGCATGCACCTTACGATGTGACAGGCGCACGCGCACGCGCTGCAGCGGTAATTGCTTGAGTTCGGCATACATGCGGAGCGTCATGCTGGTACAGGCCCCCAGCCCCATCAACAGGTAGGCATAGGGATTCGGTCCGGCATCATTGCCGCCAACGTTCTCCGGCTCATCGGCGAACAATTCATGCCGTCCCGATCGCATTTTTTGACTGTACTTGCCGGTCAGGCTTTCCTCTACTTCCACGGTGAAGTCGGTTTCGGCAACCATATTTTTCTCCCTCCAGACAAATGAGTTAAGATTGAGATCAAGCGATCATAAAACAGAAATCAGAATCGAGAACAAAAAACTTGATTTAACGATATTTCCTGCCCGTTCTTATGAATCCTGACTAATGGGGCCGGAGGTTAATTTGTATTTTTGTCCTGCTGAATAAAGACTCATGAAAACGACCAAATACAGAATTCTCTTAATCGTGCTGTTGCTTATCCCTGGCATCGCGGTCCTGTTTGCCCAGCAGCCTGCATCTCCAGGTACTTCTGTGCTCAAAAACTGGACCACCGAAGAGGATCATCAAAACATGCTGACCCAGCTAGGGATCCGGAAGCTCCGTCCCGGGCCGAGCGGCAATGAGCAGGACCCTAATCACGCCAATTACGATGAAGCACTGGCGAATCCCTTTCCCAACCTGCCGGAGATCCTGACATTAAACAATGGGAAGAAAGTCAGCACAGCGAAGGAATGGTGGGAACAGCGACGGCCTGAAATTGTCGAGGATTTCGAGCGGGAAGTGCTGGGACGTATCCCTGCAAACGTTCCCAAAGTGACCTGGGCAATCACCGACACGAACACGGCGCAACTCGGTGTTCAATCAGTGGTTGGGAAACAGCTGGTCGGTCATGTGGATAATGCCTCATTCCCGGCCATCAATGTTGACATCCAGATGGTATTGGTCACACCGGCCGCTGCCAAAGGTCCGGTGCCGGTGATGATCATGTTCGGGTCCGGATATCTGCCGGGAACACCGCCACACTCAGGACGAAGATTCGACGGTCAGGCCGGCAGTAAGCCACCGGCAACGGAACAACTGCTTGCCGCCGGCTGGGGTTATGTCTATCTGAATCCGGTCAGCGTGCAAGCTGACAATGGCGCAGGGTTAACCAGAGGCATCATCGGCCTGGTCAATAACGGACAGCCGCGCAAGCCGGACGACTGGGGTGCTCTGCGGGCCTTGGCCTGGGGCTCCTCCCGCGCCCTC
>JACVQI010000042.1:0-549 GCA_015661095.1 Gammaproteobacteria bacterium | reverse complement strand
GGGCATGGGCCTGGGGCGCCTCACGCGCCCTCGACTATCTGGAGACCGAAATAACTGTGGATGCAAGGCGCGTCGGCATTGAAGGAGTGTCCCGTTACGGCAAGGCGGCACTGGTAGCTATGGCTTTCGATACGCGCTTTGCGGTGGCCCTGATCGGTTCTGCCGGTGAAGGTTGCGTCAAGCTGCATCGGCGCAATTTCGGTGAAGCCGTGGAGAACCTGACCGGGGCCGGCGAATATCACTGGATGGCCGGTAATTTCCTGAAGTACGGCGCCGCGGCAGCGGAATTCGGCAGTATGAACGCCGGCGATATTCCCGTGGATGCGCACCAGTTGATCGCCTTGTGCGCGCCGCGTCTGACCTTCATCAGTTATGGTATTCCGGAACAGGGCGACGCCAGATGGCTTGACCAACAGGGCAGTTTCATGGCGACCGTCAGCTGGTTGCCTTTGCCGTCCGCTTCGCTCGACAGCGGGCGGACTTCGATCAGGCCGGCGAGCTTGCGCGCTACATCCAAGGCAAAACCGGTGAACGGCTGGCGTTCGCGCA
>JACVQI010000216.1 GCA_015661095.1 Gammaproteobacteria bacterium | reverse complement strand
TGTCGATAACGCGGCCCGGGCTGCGTCCCGGTCACGCCGACTGTAAGCGCCGTATTTGGAGGAGATCCCCAGCCGGCCCATCAGCACGACGTCTCCGACGCTGATTGGGAAGTCACGGCGGTAGGTGGGGAATTGAGGCACATAGCCGATTCGGGTGTGCATGGCCGATGGCGGGCGGCCGAATACGGTGATGCTGCCGCGATCCGGGGTCAACACACCCAGCAACAGTTTCAACAAGGTGCTCTTGCCGCCGGCGTTCGGACCGATTAAGGCGAAGAACTCCTCCGCGCCGATGGTCAGATTAATATCCTGCAAGACCGTCGCCTGACCATAGGAAAAGCTGACATCCCGGTATTCGATGATTGGATTCATCGCACGGCCTCGGCGATCAGCCGGCTGACCTTATATAAGTTATCGATATAGTTTTCATTCAGGTTATCGATTAATACCGCCTGGGCGTGTATTTCCTTGGCCAGGGTATAGGCCGTGCCGGAGGGATGCTGGGTCTGAATAAAAATCTTGTTGATGTCTTCCCGCTTTGCCAGATCCACCATTTCAGCCAGACCGCGTGGTCCTTTTTCCCGGCCGTAGGCATCCAGTGCCATTTGTCGCAGACCGTATGCATCGGCGAAATATTTCCAGCCGCCATGGGAAACAATGAAATAATCGGTACGCCGTTGCTGCAAGAGCGCGTGTATATCACGATCCAGCCGGTCCAGATCCACGATCAGGCTTTGGTAATTGGCGCCATAGAACGGCGCCCCGTCGGGGTCACGGTCGGACAATATATCCTTGATTTGTCCGGCGATGATCTTCGCGTTATTCGGATCGGTCCAGATGTGCGGATCGCCGTCTTTTACCAGTTGCGTGCAGCAATCCACCACCAGCATCGTCTTGTTCTGCGCGGCCAGCATTGGCATCCAGTGGCGTTCGAACGGCACGCCGATGCGGAAATAAATTTGCGCTGCCGCAAGCAGGGCGATCTGCTTCGGCCCGGGGTCATAGGTTTCCGGTGTCTGACCCGGTTTCAACATGACGTTGACCTGCACCCGATCGGCGCCAATCCTTTGCACCAGATATTGTTGCGGCGGAATACTGACGAAGATTATTAATGGTTGTTCCAGTTCCGCGTGTCCAATCAGAGGCAGGCAGAGGAGGAATATGGCCAGGCAACGCTGCATAGATGGTCTCTCAGCCGTGTTTCGACCGGCATCGGGCACAACGACCCTTGATTTCAATGGTCGGGCTGGTGATCTCGAAACCCACGTCACGGGATTTGGCGGCCAGCAACTCAAGCACCTCCTGATCATCCATCTCCGCCACTTCGCCACAGTCTCGGCATATCAGTAACTGGCCACTGCCGACATGTCCCGGCGCGCCGCAACCGACATAGGCATTGAGCGATTCGATTTTATGCACCAGGCCCTGTTCCTGCAAAAAGTCCAGGGCGCGATAGACGGTCGGCGGGGCCGCGCCCGACTTTTCGTGGCGGATAACATCCAGGATCTGGTAAGCCTTGACCGGTGCATGACTGTTCCAGACCAGTTGCAGCACCCTTTTCCGTAACGGCGTTAACCTTTGTCCTTCCTGCTGACAACAGGCTTCCGCCACGCTCAGGGCCGTGGTCACGCAATCGGCATGTTTGTGCCGGCCTTGAGTAAATTCGCGTAATATTTTTAATCGAGCCAAGTGGGGTTACCTGAAAAGGATGATGAGAACGAATGTTACATTATAACATTACATTCAAATTCCCGACTCGTATTTCTCACCACCAATCTACTGCGCCAGACCGGGGTCACACTTGGTCGCCCACTCGCGCATAGGCAGTGTTGGCGGCGGTGGCACCCGCGCAAACTGGTTAGTTTATCCTGTTGATTCAGATCCGTTTTACTACAGGAGATTTCTGCCACATCTCAGTTGCGGATCAAGGCGTGGAGGGCGAAGTTGCGTTTGGATCCAAATTTGTCAAATTCAAGGACAACTGTGATAAATTCATCAGCCAGTTCCTGATCGCGGAAATGGAACCCGCGTATTAGCCGGTTGTGCTCAGGCCGGCGCCGGATGCCAGCCCGCATCCGCCCATAGTTCGCCGCTGACGGCAGAATTGGAAATCATGAATCTGATGGCGTCGGCGATTTCTTCCGTGGTAATCAGCCTGCCGAGCTGGGTATATTGCAGTATGTTCTTTTTGATGAACTCCTCACCCAGCGCCCGCACCATCGGCGTGTCAGTATAACCCGGATGGATAACGCCACAGCGCACCCCGTGATAAATGGCCTCCTTGGTCAGGGTTGCCGCCGCACCCTCGAGTCCGGCCTTGGTCGTCGCATAGGAAATCTGGCCCTTGTTACCCTGGGATGAGACCGAACCGATGAAAATGACCGTGCCCTGCACTCTTTCCTCCGGCCGCCATTGCCGCAAGCCTTTGCGGGCGCGATCTTCGGCTATCCGTGCCACCATTTCCATGGCCCAATAGATCGGGGCGAGCAAGTTGACTTCAATGACAAACCGGAACTTTTCTTCCGGATAGATGATGGACTTACCGGTTTCTTTATCGATCTTGACCGCCAGCGCGTCCCGGGTGATGCCGGCGCAGGGCACACAGATACTGACCGTGCCATGTTCGCGGTCGAGAGTATCATAAACCTTGCTACGAAATTCCGAGTCGGTGGTATTACCCGTAAACGGCACTGCAACTTTTTTATTAAAGGTTCGATTAATCGTGTCCGCAGCCGCCGTGACTTCCTCGTTCATATCCACCATCCCTATGGTCTTGACGCCATGATCGGCAAGATTTTCACAGACCGCCCTGCCGATGCCGCTGGCGGCGCCAGTCACTACCGCAATTCGATTTTTAATCTCCATAGACATACCTCAGCAATACAGTAAATTCTGATTCAATCAAAGGATGAATCCGGCAGGAGTTCTCTATTCAACCTGGCTCTGCAGGCAAAATCCGGATCCATGGGAATTCTTAACTGTGCGGTGATGCCGACGACGATGTATCGTACCAGGATCAATCACATCAATAATTGCAACAACATCGGAAATTTTTCAACTCTTGCAGATTATCTCACAATAAAATAATTCATTTAGAAAAACGCTGTTAACTCCTGTTGATTTAGATCAACCGTTACCGGAAATATCCTGACCACCTGGTGTAGCAAGGTGTGATTTAGACAATTTTGCAATAATTCGCTGCAACCTGCCTGGCGATAACGGCATCAGCACAATTTAAAAAAACAGGCAGATCCGATAACCAATCCAGGCGGCGCAATAGGCAAACACAGCATAAGCAATAAACATCTGCACCGGCAGCTTCAGGGAATTGGTTTCCTTATGCAGGATAGCCAATGTTGATACGCACTGCAGGGCGATGGCGAACAATATTAATAAAGCGACACCGGAAGCGACCGACAGGCCGCTGGCCTGGATCTGTTCAACCAATGGCACCATGTTATCATCGGCACCTTCAATACCATACATGGTGCCCAATGTGCCGACAAAGACTTCCCTGGCCAGAAAGGAACTCAACACCGCGACGCCGTATTTCCAGTCCAACCCGAGCGGCTGAAAGGCCGGTTCAATGATTTTCCCCATGCGGCCCAACCACGAGGCGCCGAGGTCCGTACCCCCATTGGGGAAATAACCGAGAAACCAGATAATAACGGTAACCATGAAGATAATGGCGCCAGCCTTGGTGACAAAGTGCCGGGCGCGGTTCCAGGAATTTCTTAACAATGGCTTCCAGGACGGCAGCCGGTAGGGCGGCATTTCCAGCACAAACGGCATATCCTGCTGACTGTGCGGACCGACTCTGGAAACGAGGGAAGTCACCAGT
>JACVQI010000041.1 GCA_015661095.1 Gammaproteobacteria bacterium | reverse complement strand
GATCGGATCATTGCGGTGAGCCCGACCTATGCCGAAGAGATTATGACCGCCGAGTTCGGGTATGGACTTGAGGGCTTGTTGCGCCACCGCCGTCAAGTATTGCTGGGCATACTGAATGGCGTTGACTACCGCTTCTGGGATCCGCGCCATGATCCACTCATCGGGCAGCATTACTGGGTCCACAGCCTCGCTGACAAACAGATCAACAAGCGTCAATTACAACGGGAACTGGGCCTGGTGGAAAATGAACATGCCGTCCTGCTGGCCCATATCAGCCGGCTGACCTGGCAAAAAGGCATCGATCTGATCCTGGCCGGTATCCAGGAGTTGCTGCGGAACAGCGCCGTACAGATGGTGGTGTTGGGTTCCGGTGAGGCACCCTATGAAAAGGGCTTGCAGGCCGCGGCACAAAGTTTTCCCGGTCGCCTGGCGGTCAAGCTGATCTATGACGAGGCCCTGGCCCACCGCATCCAGTCCGGAGCGGATATCCTGCTGATGCCTTCCCGGTATGAACCCTGCGGTCTGACCCAGATGTACAGCCTGCGTTATGGGACCATACCGGTCGTGCGCCGGACCGGCGGTCTGGCCGATACCATCACCGACAGCACACCCGCGAACCTGCAAGCACAGACCGCAACCGGTTTTTGTTTCACTCAGGCCGCGAGCGCGGAATTTCTGCAGGCATCCCGCGCCGCCATCGCCAGTTACCAGTCTGGCTCACATTGGCGGCAGATCATGCAAACGGCCATGCTCAGGGATTTCACCTGGCAAGCCAGCGCCGAGAAATATGTCAGAGTCTATCTTGAGCTGTTACAGAAACACACGCAGCCAGCACAACAACTCCGCTGATTATCCTCCAGACTGCAACTGGAACTAGCCCGCATTGCTCATCGCTTGCCAGGGAATACTGGTGCTGATTGATCTGGATCAGCGCGATTAATACAAACTTATTTATACTTTTAATAGTCGATGCAGAAGGAGGTAGTGGCAATGTCATTAATCAACTATGAACCCATGACTGTATTAAACCGTCTGCGCGATCAATTGAACCGTATCCATGATCCGGACTTGTTACCATCCCTGTGGGATGAGGAAGGCAGTGTAGTCACCAGCCGCTGGATGCCATCGGTGGATGTGCGGGAGGATGACGATAAATTCGTGTTTCTCGCTGACATCCCCGGTGTGGACCCCAAGGATATCGAGGTGACCTGTGAGCATGGTGTGTTGACGATTAAAGGCGAGCGCAAAGTGGAAACCGAGGAAGAACGCGTCGGTTACAAGCGCATCGAACGTTCCCGCGGCACCTTTTACCGGCGCTTTAACCTGCCGGATACTGCCGATGCCGAGCACATCAAGGCCAACAGCAAAAACGGCGTGCTGGAATTAACCATCCCGAAGGTGGAAAAAGCCAAACCGCGCAAAATAACCGTGAAAAGCTGATTCGCGGACAGATTCATCAATACCGCAACCAGCCGTCACCATACAGGGCTATATAGTCACACTGTATCGCACTGATATTTTCTTATGCTCACATATGCCATAGCACCGCGCAGTTCCGAAACCAATGCCACCGGCCATATCGACCATACCGCCATTCCGGACTGGTTGGAACTGGCACGCACGCCCATCTACCAGCTCTTCAATCCGGATATGTCTTTTACCACCTGGAATACCGTCATCCGAAAAATGACCATCGATTATATCGGCCAGGTGTTTCACAACAGAAAAACCGAAGTGAGGACAGTTGTTGGTGAAATTAAAAACACTTCGTTCACCGTCAAACAGGAATTATGGCAGGACGAAACATTGGTAGCGAAGGCCGTGACGGTCATCGTGTATTTTGATTATGCCAACCACCACAAGCTGGCTATTCCCGAGGCCATCAGGACGCAGCTACTGGCTTTATAAATTTATCCTGATGTATTACTGCCTAAGGATCCTGCAATCCCTCGCCTTCCTTATCGACCAGATAATCCATCACCTTTAGCGTCTTTTCGTGGCTGCCGGCCATGCTGGGACTGGTAAGGTATTTACCGTTGATGATGACGGCCGGCACACCGGTGATCCGGTATTTTTGTTGCAGCTCATAGGCTTGTCTTACTTGATTCAGAAGTTCCTGGGAATTATAAATTTCGCTGAATTTGGCTTCGTCCACGCCCAGCCCGATAAAGAACGCCCTGATATCGTCATCAGTATAAATATTCCGTTTGTCCTTATGGATGGCATCAAATAACGGCTGGTGTACCCTGTCCAGTATGCCGAGCGCTTCCGCGACGTAATAGGCCTTGGCATGCGGCACCCAGTTGTTCCCAAGTATTCCGGGCATCCGGCGGAATTCCACAGCGGTGGGCTGATTGGTCAGCCATTGCCGCAGGTAGGGCTCAAATGCATAACAATGCGGACAGCCATACCAGAAGATCTCCAGCACCTCTATCTTGTCAGCCGTCTGTGGCGGTTGGGCCGGAGTGATGACCGTGTAGTTGTTTTCGAAACTTTCGGTGTAACCCAGGGAACTGCAACACAGTAACAGCAGGGTCACGATGATGGATTTATTCATTACTTGCACTCCAGCTGCTTTAACCCGCTGATTGCACACACGCTTTCGGCAGCCATGTTGTCGGTGTCAGCAGATAGGGTTTTGAAAGATATGGCGATACAGCTAAGAACCGCCGCTCTCCTTGGCAATCAGGCTGGTAAGGGTTTGTTCCAGCTTTTCAAAGTTGCCTGCCATAGACGGACTGGTCAGATATTTGCCGTTGATGACCAGTGCGGGTGTGTGAGGTATACGATAGTTTCTGACCACGACTTCCGCCTGCCGGACCTTGGTACTGATTTCCATCGAATTATAGATTCGGCTGAATGCATCACCATCGACGCCTTGTTCAACAAAAAAAGCCTTGATCGCGTCATCTTCGAATATATTGCGTTTATTTTTGTTGATAGCTTCAAATAATGAGTGGTGGATCTGTTCCAGGATACCGAGTTTTTCGGCAGTATAGTAGGCCTTGGCCAGCGGAATCTGGTCTTTATTGAACACTACCGGCATGCGCCGGAATTCGACGTTAGCCGGTATATTCTGCAGCCATTTCATCAGGTATGGTTCATAGCTATAACAATGGATACAGCCGTAATAAAAGATTTCCACGACTTCAATCTTGTTGGCTGCCGTTTTGGTTGGCTGGGCGGGCCGTATCGTCGTATAAAAATCTTCCTCGGATTGCGCAGCGACCATGGCACTGCCGGTCAGCATGAGCAGGATGGACAATACAAATCGAAAACTTTTTTTCATTGGATTACGCCCATGGATTGAATAGGAGTTATTTATTCTTTGATTAGAGTAAATATTTCGAAGATCTATCCCTGAATAATCTCATTTTATTTATCAATGCAACCCCTGGATATAATTGGCCACGGCTTCAATTTCCTGGTTCGTCATTTTACCGGCAATGGTCCGCATGACATTTTTATCGTCATTGGCCCGTTCCTCCGCTTTAAATGCCTTCAAGGTCGCCACGGTATATTCAACATGCTGACCGCTTAAGGCCGGATACTTGGCTGCGGCATTACCGGTGCCGTTGGGACCATGACAGGCACTGCAGGCTGCCAGACCGGTTTTGGGGTTCCCGGCACGGTAAAGGGCTTCGCCCTCAGCCAGGCTTATGGTTTTGTTTTCGACCATTAGCGTCGGCGCGGCCTCACCCGCCGCCGCATTTAATGAGGCATAATAGGCGGACAAATCCTCGATGTCGGCATCAGTCAAGGGCGTGGCCATGGGTGACATCTGCGGATTTTTGCGCTTTTCGTCCTTAAAATCATGTAACTGTTTGCGGACATATTCCGCATGCTGACCAGCCAGGTTCGGCCATATCGGCGTGATGCTGACGCCTTCGTTACCATGACAGGCGACACAGACAGCCGTCTTGTCCTTGCCCGCGGCGGGATCGCCTGCGGCATAACTATTCGTTATCAGTATTAACGCGAGGCAGGCTGGGGTGAATATCTTAAACATTCAGGGTTCCTTAATATTTGTTGTTGAGGTTATATTGATTCGATTAAGGTATGCATCTTAACGAAACATCATGACATTTTGTCGGGATGTTTTCCGAACAGGCGGTAGTTTAAAACAGCTTAATGAAAAACAACATATACAATCAGACCGAATTCCTGTTCAGCGCCAACCAGTCATCCCAATTTCCTCCCGATGACGGCTGGGAAGTGGCATTCGCCGGCCGCTCTAACACCGGCAAATCCAGTGTTATCAATGCCGTCACCGGAAAACGGGCCCTGGCCAGAGTCAGTAAAACGCCGGGGCGGACACAATTGATCAATTTTTTTACCGTCAAAAATCAAATCCGTCTGGTCGATTTACCCGGTTCCGGGTATGCCAAGGTATCCGGAACCTTGCAACAACACTGGGCCAGATTAATCAGCGCCTATTTCAGCGACAGGAAATCCCTGCAGGGCCTGATACTGGTCACGGACATCCGGCGGCAACTGACTGAATATGATGAACAAATGCTGATCTGGTCGCTCGATCAAGGGATCCCGGTCCATATCCTGCTTAACAAATGCGATAAACTCTCCGCCAGTGCCGCGAAACAGGTCCTGACCGCAGTCAGGAAGCGTATCGAGGATGAACCAGCCAGTGTTCAGTTATTCTCCGCCCAGAAGAAAACCGGCCTCGCAGAAGTTCATGCACAACTGGATGACTGGTTATTAAAAAAAAGAAAGGCCCCGGATTGCTAAGGGGAGGAGGGGCTACCGGGGCCTGGATTTCCCGGTAAACGTCACCGGGCATTACTCACTTTGGGGGAAGTTAAGCGAGATAATTCATGTTGTATGAGACACACAGCCTCACAAAAGGTTCAAAGGATTCTAACTAAACGTCTATTTTCTGGCGGTTTTATACACAGTTTCGATCGGAACCCCTGATTTTTCCTGCAATTGCTGCCATAATACCCTCAAAGCCCGCAATGGCAGATATATGTATATGATATTATTAATATATTAATATTGTATAAATTTTACCATTTTTGTCATAAAGCCAATAAGAATCTCAATTACAGCCAGATGTACTCAAATCATGCACAGAGATATCCACAAAATATGTGGATAAAATATAAATTTATGACGCAGCAGATAGTTAGAACTTTAATGCTAGAAAACTTCTCAGGAATGCGATGTAAATCGGTATAAATTTTATCCCCGAAAACAGCAAAATCGAATGCCACATGCCGGGGGCTTGCATGGGCTGTCCGCCGGTATGTTCATGGACGCCTTGAAGCGACGTGGTTACTGAACAATTTTGACCATTGCACCCGCTTTAATTTCACCCGTTGGATAGTCGCCGTTGAGCAGGCGCAATTGCTCTTCCGCCAGATTATGCAGCGGCGAATTCGCGGCCAGGGACTGGTAAGTGGTATTTTCATCAGCCCTGATCAGTCTGATACGCAGCTGTCCCGCCGCCATTCTTTCCGGTCTCGACATCGGCCGGAAGCTGCGGGCCGTTTCCAGAAACATCGGGTCATAACGGTTGATACCGCCACTATCCTTGGTGGCGCTGGACAGAATAATCGCCCGGTTACCGTAATAAATGACTGTCACCCGTGACAACCGCCTGCCATAGGGGGAATTTACAGCCACCAGGCCGGTATGAGCGGGCAAACCATAGATAGTGAGTTCCTGTTGCTCCCTGAGGTCATTCAAGCCCAATCTTTTTTGCATATAGTCTTTGGGAGAAAGCCTGCGATCGGCGCTCATGTAGGTGATCTGTATCAGGGCGGAGTCTGTTTTGTTCCTTGCCATCACGGCGTTGGTTTTATTGTCAACCGACCAGCCATCCGGGAAGCGGATGGCATAACCGAGCGGGCCATGATAATAATTTGAATTGATCACAATCCCCTGTCTGACATCCGTGCCGAAATTCAAGCCATTGATTAGATTCAGATAGGTATCATTACCCGCATAGACCGGTTCGTCCGAGACAAATTTGCCACCCGTCGCAACCGCCTCCTGCAGCCGCTTATCACTGCTCGGATGAGTGGCGAATAAACCGTGATAAATCCGCGGGGTGCGACCCTCCATCCGCGCCAGCTTAAATTCATAGGTTTCCTGGTTTTTCAATGTGGTAATGACATCGAGCAACGCCCGCGTGTCATAGCCGCTCTTGATCAGATACTCAGCTCCCAGTGTATCCGCTTCCAGCTCATGGTCCCGGCCATAGCCTTTCAATAAGGCATTACTGCCCACCCCTAACAGATCCGAGCTGACACCGGGATCTAATCCCGGTACATATAATGCGCCCAGAATAGCAGCAAGCGCTGTGCCGACATTGGCCATTTCGCTGGCTGATTCCTGTTTGGCCGCATGGCGCGCTGCCACATGCCCGATTTCATGGCCTATGACGGCCGCCAATTCCGCTTCCGATTTAAGATAGGCCATCAGCCCACGGGTAATGTAGATATAGCCGCCTGGCAGAGCAAAGGCATTCACTTCTTCGCTATCCAGAATCAGAAATGAATAATTAAGATGCGGACGGGCGCTCTTTTCCGCCAGTTTCTGACCGATAAACTGCACATACTTCTGTAAGTTCTGATTATTGTAGATACGGTATTGTTGCAGGATCTGCTGGTGGGCTGCCTTGCCTACCTCAAGCTCCTCGGCTTCGGACATCGCCATCACTTGTCTGCCCGGTGTGGGGGTGCCCAGACCAACTAGAAAAACAGTTGCCAACAGAATTAAAGCTAGCGGATTGTTAAATCTTGTCATATGAATTTATGATGCAAGTATTGTTGTCGAGTTCCCTGGGTAACCTCCGATGCCCGGATGTCTCGCGCATACCGGAGGTTAGGCTGCAATTGCCGGTTTTGTTATAAACCATACCCCGGTCTTCAATCACCTGTCCAGCAAGCTTTGCCATAATGCCGGCATAGACGACCACCCTTGATTGGGTAACCGTATAATTAATCAGGATTTTGCTACTGACAGTATGGCGACGTCCCGCCACGTAATACAAGCAGTCCCGCCCTGGACCTAACCTGGGGGGTATTACATGCCGTACTTGCGGCGGAATTTGTCAACCCGGCCGGCCGTATCCAGAATTTTCTGCTTGCCGGTATAGAAAGGATGGCATTGGGAACAAACTTCGATATGCAGTTCCTTGTCGTAAGTCGAGCGGGTATTGAAGGTATTCCCGCAACTGCAGAGAACCTTGATCTCTTTATAATCCGGATGTATTTCAGGTTTCATTGATTTCCACTGGTGCGATACTCGAACAGGGGCGGCGATTTTATGCGAATCCGCCCCGGCATGCAACCTCAAGGCCTTTTTCAGGCTTATTTAACGGGATTCAGATTGTTTTTCGCGTTCCCTCTATCCCGTTTCAGGATCTTATCCGGCGTTTCCAGGGCGGTAAGCAGTCCCTGCTCGCCCAGCAGGGAATTCCACATCATTATCCATCAAGCCAGTACTAATCTTAATTTTGTTATTTCTGATTATAAATCAAATACAGCTATCACAGGAGCGTGGTCGGAGGGACGCTCCAGCTTTCTTGGCGCCGTATCAATGCGGCAGATTTTACAATGTTCAGCCAGTTGCCTGCTGGCAAGTATGTGATCAATTCTCAACCCATGGTTCCTGGCAAAGCCCGCAGCCCGGTAATCCCACCAGGTAAAACTATGGACTTCCTGTTTGAATAATCGGTAACAATCCACCAGACCTTTATCGATAAATTGAAAAAAATGCGCTCTTTCCGCGGGACTGACCAGCACACTACCCTGCCAGGCCGCCGGATCGTGTACATCTTCATCCGCCGGAGCAATATTAAAATCGCCCAGCACGACCAGCAATCTCATCTGACCGAGACGCTCGTACAGAAACTGCTGCAGTTGTGTCAGCCAATCGAGTTTATAGGCATATTTATCTGATCCCACCGCCATGCCATTGGGGATATAGAGATTGACGACGGCAATATCGCCGTATCTGGCATGCAGCAGCCGTTTTTGCGGGTCTGGAAAGGTTGGCAGATCGGTAACCACATCGCTGGCTGGTGTTTTGCTGATAATGGCGACACCGTTATAGGTTTTCTGGCCATTACAGATGGTTTGATAACCCGCCTGCCTGAACTCCTCGACCGGGAATAATTCGTTGACGATTTTCGTTTCCTGGAGGGCGACTATATCGGGCGCTGCCACGGCCAGCCAATCCAGCACCTGCGGCAGGCGCACCCGGATTGAATTGACATTCCAGGTGGCAATTTTTAACACGACTGAAATTGACTTACCAGTCGTACAGCTTCACTGCTTAAATCTAAACCCGGAAACCGCCATGCCTTTTCCGGTTCAGATAATCCATCAGGTATACCCCCGCCGCCAGGCCGATAATGATCAGAACCAGCACCATGATGAGCAAATTACGCCAGGAAAAGCTGATGCTCTGAGCAGCAGTGGATAGACCGGATGACACTGTATCCGCCATAACCTCACCACTACCGTTGGCGTTGGCTGGTGCGGAGCCCGGCTGGGCATTGGCCAGTTTAATCTCCAGTGCCTTGTTGGTTTCCCGGAGGGTATCTATCTCCCGATACAGGGCTTCCGTATCGTTATCCTGGCCCTGACGCTTTCTGAGTTCAGCTATGGTGACTTCCAGCTCGCCCACCTTGAGGCGTTCGGTCCGGAACTGCTGCTGCAATGCTGCGTAATCCCCTGACAGTTTCGCCACATCATTCGCTGCACCCGAGCTTGCCGCACCCCCGGCCTGCAGGATTTTCAATTGCTGTTCGAGAGTAGTGTTCCTGGCGGTCAGTGCATTGACCTGCTCACCGACGGGGCCATCCGCAACCAGATAAGAATTATCGACCCAACCACTCACACCGCTTGCGGTACGCACGAAACTCAGCTTGTCTTCACGCTTGATGACTTCCAGGGGAGTGCCGGAAGGCAGCACCAGATTGATCGGGCTGTCCAGCGTTTTGTCCTCGTGCAAACCGATATTCAATTTATCCGTAATATAAACAGACTCCGCCGGTACAGCCAGGAAAGGCAGCAACACCAGCAAAACCCCTATCCATACGTGCCGAATCATGTGGCGGACCTCGTGCCGACCGTCAGGATGCCGGAGTGACGCAATAAAGCCTCAATACTCGGTTTACGGCCACGGAATTCAACAAATAAATCCATCGGTTCTCGCGCTCCGCCTTGCTCCAGGATAGTTGTCATAAATTGCTGTCCGGTTGCTTCACTAAAGATACCGTTTTCCTCAAACATGGAAAAGGCATCCGCCGATAAAACCTCCGCCCATTTATAGCTGTAGTAGCCAGCGGCATAACCACCCGCGAAGATATGGGAAAAACTATGTTGGAAGCGATTGTATTCCGGCGGGATGATGACGGCAACCTGACGACGGATATCATCCAGCAAATGCTGGATAGCACCAGCGCCCCCCGGTTCACCGTCATGATGCAAATGAAAATCGAATAATGCGAATTCCAGTTGCCGGACCATTTGCATGCCGGTCTGGAAGGTTTTTGTTTGCAACAACTTTTCATACAGATCCGCCGGTAGTGGGGCGTTGGTCTGGTAATGACCTGAAATCAAGGCCAGAACTTCCTTTTCCCAGCACCAGTTTTCCATTATCTGACTCGGCAATTCCACGGCATCCCAGGGCACCCCATTGATCCCCGCAACCCCGGGGTAGTCTATGCGGGTCAGCATATGCTGCAAGCCGTGGCCAAACTCATGAAACAATGTAATGACTTCATCATGAGTTAATAAGGACGGATCTGCGCCCACCGGGGGCGTAAAATTACAGGTCAGAAAAGCAACCGGCGAACGGGAAATACCATGATATTGCTTGCGCACCAGACATTCATCCATCCAGGCCCCGCCGCGTTTGTGCTGACGGGCGTATAGATCCAGATAAAAACCGCCGCGCAACTCACCTTTCTTATCAAAAATATCGTAATAGCGAACATCCGCATGCCAGGTATCCACGCCTGACCGTCGTTTAATGGTCAGTCCATACAGACGCCCGACCAGCGTAAACATCCCTTGCAATACCTGGTCCACGGGAAAATAGGGACGCAATTCCTCCTGGGAAAATGCGAATTTATACCGGCGCAACTGTTCTGAATAATAGGCCAGGTCCCAGGCTTGTAATTCGGTGATCTGATAGTGCTCCCGGGTAAAGACCGACAACTCCTGGAATTCCTGCGCGGCCACCGGTCTGGACTTCGCAGCCAGATCATGCAAAAAGCCAAACACGGTGTCCGCGGAGCCCGCCATCTTGCGCACCAGTGATTGCTCCGCAAAATTTTTAAAACCGAGCAGCCTGGCCATGCGATACCGCAGCGCTAATATCTCCTGCATGATGTTGCCGTTGTCCCATTTACCCGCGCCCGGACCCAGCTCGGATGCGCGGGTGACATAGGCGATATACATTTCCTCTCGCAAACTCCGATCGGCGGCATACTGCATAACGGGATAGTAGGAAGGGAAATCCAGGGTAAACAACCAGCCATCGCGGCCAGCCTGTCGGGCATTCTGGGCCGCAAATGCCTGTGCTGATTCGGGCAACCCCGCCAGTCTCGCTGGTGTCTGGATATGAATGGTCCAGCCTTGCGTGGCATCCAGCAGATTTTCCTCGAATCGGGTTTCCAATTGCGCGAGTTGTTGCTTCAGTTCCTTGAACCGTTGCTGGTCCGCTGCCGGCAGATCTATCCCGGTCAAACGGAAATCCCGCAAGGCATTATCGATAATCTTTTTCTGTGCCTGACTGAACTGCGCACAGGCATTACTGGCCGCGATCCCCCGATAAGCATTATATAGAGTCTCGTTCTGACCCATTTCCGTCGCATATTCCGTCAGTTTCGGCTGGCATTTGTTATAAGCATCACGGAGTTCGGTATTATCCGCCACAGCATGCAGATGATTGACCGGCGACCAGGCCCGGCGCAGGCGTTCATCCAGTTCTTCCAGCGGATGCAACAGATTGTCCCAGGTATAGTTCCCTGTGCTTGCCAGCAAATCCTGCAACATACGCCGGCTAACCGCCAGTATGGTATCGATCGCCGGTTCAACGTGTTCCGGTTTGATTTGACTGAATAGCGGCAGCGAGTACTGTGATAATAAGGGATTGCTCATTTCTTCAACCTGTTTGGTAATATAGACAACCTGTTATATTGGCAGGCTGGTAGATAACTATTTATCAATTCCGTTCGCATACCTCTGGAGATCAAGATGAAGGGCGACAGCAAAGTTATTGAATATCTGAACAAGGTTTTGAAAAACGAATTAACCTCGATAAACCAGTATTTTCTACATGCCAGAATGTTCAAGAACTGGGGGCTGAATGCCCTGAATGAACATGAATTCAAGGAGTCAGTGGACGAGATGAAACACGCCGATGCTCTGGTCGAACGGATCCTGTTCCTGGAAGGACTGCCGAATATGCAGGACATCGGCTCTCTGAAGATCGGGGAGAACACACTAGAGATTCTGCAATCGGATCTCGCCCTGGAACAAAAAGCGTTACCCGTGCTGCGGGAGGCAATTGCATATTGCGAATCGATCAAGGATTACGTCTCCCGCGAGTTATTCGCGCAGATTCTGGACAGCGAAGAAGACCATATCGACTGGCTGGAAACCCAGTTGGATCTGATCCAGAAAATAGGCCTGGAAAATTATTTACAGTCGAAGATC
>JACVQI010000215.1 GCA_015661095.1 Gammaproteobacteria bacterium | reverse complement strand
CTGGATTTGATAGGTGTAGTTCCTGGTAGCACCAGCGGAGGTACCGTCATCCTGCTGGGCAATCAGTCGCCAACCTACAATAACCATGTAATAGGCTTTACCGTCTACCGGAAATTCTAGACGGCAGCAGTAACGGGAAGATTGTCAGGTACTGTTACGCAATCTTCCGCAATAACAACGGCGCCACCTTTCCCCCCGGTGGCGCCGTTTTTATTATTAGTGGTTTAGACTGAAGGGATTTAGGCTGAAGGGGTTTAAACTAAATATTAGATTTTAGATTTTCGTCCGCCGAGATTGCCTTTGTTTAAAAAAGTTGCAAAGCTGGCGCTGTTTTTGTAAAGATTGAGTATTGATTTAAATCATTTAAAAAAACTGCACAGAAATTATCATTACATTGAAGACGGGCTTTTGATGTTAAAACAGAGATGATTATTCAGTTTCCAGTGTAGTTGAAAGATTGGATTGAAGATTCTGAACCATGATTACTGACAGATTAATTTCCCGCCGGGGCATAATCATCATAACCGGCATTATTGCCGTGATGATACTCATCATCGTGGGTTTCGCATTCGAACCGGTCACCCGACAATACGTCGCCACCGACTCAATCTGCGGCTATTGTCATGTGCAACGCGAGTATCTGCACACAGTCCGAATGTCCTTTACCAGTCAGCACCCGCCCGCCGAACGGATAGAGGCAGGGGTGCCGGAACGGGTCCGGGACCGAGTCCCGGCGCACTGCGTGGATTGCCATCTGCCCGCCGGGTTTATTAATACGGCCTTTACTTACTCCCATTATCTGAGCATCACCGACCTGTTCGGCCATTTTCGCGACCGCGAAGGCGAACGCGCGGGTGACTGGATCCCCTTGAGCGCAGCCCGCGCCTACCGGGTCCGGAACCGGTTACAGGAGTATGACAGTGCCACCTGCCGTTCCTGCCATATCATGGAAGAGATTGTTCCGGAAACTAATCGGGGCAAGACCGCGCACAAGGATGCCATAGCCAACGGCGAAACCTGTATTGAATGCCATAACAATCTGGTGCATCGTTTTGTCGAGGCACGAGTAGCCGAAGCGGAGGAGGCGGAAACGGAGGAAGCCGTGGACGAATTCAGCGATGAACCCGCGGATGAAGCAAAGGATGATCTTGAGGAAGGCGCAGAGCAGCCGGAAGAGGAGGTCCTGTAATCGTATGAGCGACTCCATGAATCTGAACGCAACCACGAATAACACTGGCAATCCTGCCACCACAGACAGGACACAAGCCGAATCACAACAGCCGGTCACCGGCCGCCGCGGCATACTTACCGCGATGTTTGCATCCGCCGCCACAGTGCTGGCCGCCATTACCACGACACTATTCCGATCCCGGTCGAGTCTGGCCGATGAATCCGGCGAGGCCGGTACCGATCAGCGTAATAAACAATACGGTATGGTCATCGACGTCCGCCGTTGCATAGGCTGTCACGCCTGTACCGTGGCCTGCAAGAGCGAATTCGATCTGCCCCTGGGCGTCAACCGCTGCTGGGTGGAATATGTGGAGAAGGGTGAATATCCGGACGTCGGCCGCAGTTTCCTGCCGCGGTTATGCAACCATTGTTCGGAACCCTCCTGTGTCTACGTCTGCCCGACCAACGCCACCTACAAACGTAAACAGGACGGCATCGTGGTCGTTGACCAGGGCCTCTGCATCGGCTGCAAGTATTGCATCCAGGCCTGTCCCTATGATGCCCGTTATCAGGACCCGATCATGGGCTGGATCGATAAATGCGATTTCTGCGTCCACCGGGTGTCGCAAGGGGTTGAGCCATCCTGTGTCAGTACCTGCGTCGGCGGCGCCCGCATTTTCGGCAACCTGGCCGATCCGGACAGCGAGGTGTCGAAATTGATTGCCAAAAACCGGGTCACGGTATTGCGCGATGAGATGGGCACCTTCCCGAATGTATTTTATATAGCCGCCGATCACACCGATGCAGTCGATAGCCGGCGCCCGGAAGTCCGGCATGTGCGGGTACTGACGCACCGTAAAGACCAGACGAGGAGATAGGTATGGAACATGAATTGACCTGGCATTATCCCGTCATATTTTATCTGTATCTGGCTGGACTGGGCGCCGGCGCCGTCGCTACCGGGGCCTATTCGTTCCTCATCAGCGCCAGTAACCCCGGGCGTCGCTATCACTATTTCCGGATGGCGCGTTTTGGCGCCTTGATTGGACCATTTCCCGTTATCATCGGCGTCTCCCTGCTGATCCTGGAACTGGGTCAGCCGTCCCGGCCGCTGAATCTGTTCAAGGTGATCAATCTGTCGCCGATGAGTATAGGTTCCTGGTTCCTGCTGGTGTTTATATTCACCAGCCTGCTCTATGCGCTGACCTTTCTACCCTCGTTCAAAATGGATGATGAAGCGCTGAGCAAACGCCTGCATCGTGTGCAGCACGTGTTGTCACTGCTCAATATCCCGCTCGGGATCGGCGTCGCCGTTTACACCGGCATACTGCTGGGGGCCATGCCGTCCCGACCGTTGTGGAACTCGCCGATCCTGGCCCTGCTGTTCCTGGTGTCGGCCCTGTCCACCGGTATCGCCACGATCATCCTGGCCCGGTCCCTCCTCCACGCCAAAAGTGACGACGCCGAACCCGAGCGCCGGACCCGCGAGCGTGGCCGCCGGATGGCAGCCAAACGGCCGGGCCGCCGTTATCATGAAACCGGTTACCTGCTGGCAACCACCGATCTGGTGCTGATCAGTATCGAATTACTGGTCATATTCCTGTTCATCATGTTCGCCCATCTGACGGTCGGCAACCTGAAGTATGCCATGGAGACGATCCTGCCAGGTGGTTCAATGTCAGTGACATTCTGGGTCTGGGTGGTTTTGATAGGGCTGGTGATCCCGGCACTGGTGGAACTCTTTACCGTGCTACCCAGATTGCTTTATAACGTCCCGTTCCAGGCCCGTCGGTCGGTAGAATTCCTGGTGTCCGTCGCGGTACTGATCGGCGGCTTCATGCTGCGTTATGTGATTGTGGTCGCCGGCCAGATTACCGGACCGATGGGGATATAGTGAGGAGAGATCGCGATGATTAACCGCCGTAAATTTCTGAAACTGGGCGCCATCACCGCTACCGGCGCCACCACCTTGACCGGTGCGGAAGCCAGGGCCGAGACCGAAAAACTCAAACAGGCCGGGCAGGATTTCAGTTATCTGAGCGGCACCAAGCGTGATGCCGTCCCCACCGCCTGCGCTCTCTGCGCCAGCCGTTGCGCGGCAGTGGCTTATCTCGATGGTGGATACGTCGTCAAAGTAGAAGGGCAACCTGAATCAAAACGGACCCAGGGCCGTCTGTGCGCTAAAGGCCAGGCCGGCCACACCCAGGTTTATGACCCGGATCGGATCCTGAAGCCCATGCGGCGCACCGGCAAACGGGGCGACGGTCAATGGCAGCAGATCAGTTGGGATGACGCCCTCAATGAATTGACGGAACGGCTGCGTAAGCTCCGGGAGGCCGGGGAACCCGAGAAATTCATGTTCCATCATGGCTGGATCTCGGCCAGCGCCAATGCCCTTATCAACAAGGTCTTTCTACCTAATTACGGCACTGCGACCATCGCTGATAATTCCTGCCTCGGCCAGAGTGCCCGCATCGTTGCCCACGAACTGACCTGGGGCAATCACGCTGACAACTGGGATTTTGAAAACACCGGTTATATCCTGAATTTCGGTAGTAATGTTATGGAGGCGCATACCAATCATGTGGCCATGTCGCGCCGCCTGTCCCATACGCTCACCGATCACAATACCACTCTGATCACCTTTGACGTGCGCCTGTCCAATACCGCCGCTAAATCCAATGTCTGGTATCAGCTCAAGCCGGGTACGGATGCCGCCATCGCCCTGGCCATGTGTCAAGTCGTGATGCAGGAGGAACTGTACCGTTTCCAGGGCGAGCAATTTCTGGAATTCTGTCAGGTAACTCCCGATCCGAATGCCACCCTTGCGGAAAAGGTAGCGGCGTTGCAGGCGCATCTGGCTGAATACACGCCGGAATGGGCGGAACAGATCAGCGGCGTACCCGCCGCGGACATCCGCCAGGTGGCAGTGGCCTTTGCCTCGACCAACCGCGCCTGCATCATCAGTTCCCGCGGCGCTACCGCGCATTTCAACGGTCTCGATACCGAACGCGCCATTCAGATGCTGGCGGCGTTAACCGGCAATATCGACAATCCCGGTGGCCGCTGCATCGGCGTCGCCCTGAACCGAGAAAACTGAATATTCTCGATGGCTTTGCCGGCGCCGTGGCATTACCGGTGCACGGCGTCGGCCATCAGGTGTTCAGGATGATCCGGGATGGCAGCGCCGGCCGACCGGATGTGTATATGTGGTACAACTATAATCCGGTTTTCACCAATGGTAATTGCCAGGAGAATATCGATATACTAAAAGATGAAGCACTGATCCCCTTTACCGTCGCCGTTACACCTTTTTACGATGAGTCGGCGGCTTTGGCCGATCTGATCCTGCCCGACGCGGTGTACCTGGAAACCTACGACTTCG
>JACVQI010000040.1 GCA_015661095.1 Gammaproteobacteria bacterium | reverse complement strand
GGATTGGTCAACGTGACATCGTTGATCTCCAGTCCCAGCCAGGGGTAATAATTGATTTTGAGATCGCCATTCAGGGTCAATTCCCGGCCGGTTTCCGCCCGTACGCGGCTGGTGATCATTTCCTTGTAATCATTGGGATCCAGCGTGGCGACATATATAACGAGAGCCAGCGCCACCACCACCAGCAACCCGACGATGCCAATTAATATCTTGATGAGTTTTTTCATAATGATCACCCTACTGTTTGCGCAGCGCTTTCAGGTAGCGCTGCGCGGACCGGACCGCCTGCCGCACCCGGGCCGGGGCCGTGCCACCGATATGATCTCTGGCCTGTACGGAGCCGGTTAGTTCCAGATATGGATGGACATCAGCGCCGATTTTCCGGCTGAAGCGGCGTAATTCCCGCAGACTCAGTGCTGGCAGGTCCTTGTTTTGATCGATGGCGTATTTCACCACGGCACCGACCACCGCATGGGCATCCCGGAAACTGACGCCTTTGCGGACCAGATAATCAGCCAGATCGGTGGCCGTGGCATAACCCTTGAGCGCCGCCTTGTGTAATACCTCGGCCTTGACCTCCACAGCCGGGATCATGCCGGTGAATACCGTGAGGCAAGCCTTGACCGTGTCGATCGCATCAAACAGGGCCTGTTTGTCTTCCTGGTTATCCCGATTATAGGCCAGCGGTTGCGCCTTCATCAGGGTCAGCAAGGCCAGCAGATCGCCATACACCCGGCCGGTCTTGCCACGCACCAGTTCCGGTATATCCGGATTCTTCTTCTGCGGCATGATGGAAGAACCGGTGCACCAGGCATCGCCGATGTCGATAAAACCGAATTGCGGCGACAGCCACAGCACCAGCTCTTCGGCGAAACGCGACAGGTGCAGCATGATCAGGGCAGCAGCGGCACAAAACTCGATGGCGAAATCCCGATCGCTCACAGCATCCAGGGAGTTTTCCGCGACGCCAGCGAAACCCAGCAGCTTCGCGGTATAGTTCCGGTCAATCGGAAAGCTGGTGCCGGCCAGGGCGGCCGCTCCCAACGGCAGAATATTCACGCGCTTGCGGCAGTCCGCCAGCCGTTGCTGATCGCGCTTCAACATCTCGTACCAGGCCAGCATATGATGACCGAAGGTCACCGGCTGGGCCGCCTGCATATGGGTAAAACCTGGCATGATGGTGGCGGCCTCGCGCCCGGCAACGGCCACCAGGGCAGTCATTAACGCAACCAGCAAATGCGTTACGGAATCGATCTCATCCCGCAGATATAAACGCAGATCCGTCGCCACCTGGTCATTGCGGGAACGTCCGGTGTGCACTTTCTTGCCGACCTCACCGATCGCCTCGACCAGGGCAGTTTCGATATTCATATGCACATCTTCCAGCCGGGTCTGCCAGTTAAACCGCCCCGCGGCTATGCGTTTTTCGATCATCTGCAGGCCCTTGATGATCCGCCGCGATTCCTGCCGGGACAGAACCCTGACCCTGGCCAACATGCGGACGTGCGCAATCGACCCCATGATATCGTGATGATATAAGCGCTGATCAAAACTGACCGATTCGGTGAAACGTTCCACGTTAGCGTCGGTCGGCATGGAAAATCTGCCACTCCAGGGCTTTACTCTTGCACGCTTGGCTGTCATCTTTATGCGAGGATCTCTACAATAATGTAATGACATTATACTCCATGCTGACCGCAAATCATCGAACCCGGTGCCCGGAATGAGATCCACTTCCTTTCTGCCTGACTTCTGCGGTACCCGAATAGTGTTCGTGGTCATTATTCTGGCCGAACTGCTGGCGATCATTCTGACCCTTGCCCAACCGGCCGACCAAACGGGGAGATTGTTCAATCTGGCAGTTTATTCATTATTCATTCAGTGGGTTGCCCTCAGTTGCATCGCATTGTTATGCCTGTGCCGGCGCTGGCTGGATCGGCTGAGCGATCCGTGGCTGGCCACAGTCAGCTACCTGATTACGCTCCTCGTCAGTCTGATTATCACCGAACTCGCCTGGCGACTGTTCGTCGACCGGGGTATTGAAGTTGAACCAGCCCGCAACGGGCATGGGTTGTTCCTGCTGCAATGCATGGGGATCAGCGCCATCACCTGGGCGCTGACCTTGCACTATTTTTACATCCATCACCAGTGGGGCAGAAGGATCAAATCCGAATCGGCCGCGCGCTTCCAGGCCCTGCAAGCGCGGATCCGGCCGCACTTCCTGTTTAACTGTATGAATACCATTGCCAGCCTGACGCGCCGGCAACCGGATCTGGCGGAGGAAATCATAGAGGATCTGTCCGATCTGTTTCGTGTCACCTTGAGTGAGGACCAGCGGTTAAGCACCCTGCAGGACGAGATCGATTTATGCAGACGCTACCTGCGCATCGAAAAACACCGCCTGGGTGACAGGCTGGAAATAGACTGGCTGCTGCAGGACCTGCCGGAGCAGGCACGCATACCGGCACTCATCCTGCAACCACTGCTGGAGAATGCCATTTATCACGGTATTGAATTATTACCGAATGGGGGTCGGATCAGGATTGCCGGCGCCAGAGAAGGCGGCTATATCGTACTGAGCATTGAAAATCCGCTGCCAACCTCGGCCAGCGGCGATCAGCCTGGCAACCGGCTGGCACAGGAGAACGTCAGCGAGCGCCTGACCACACTCTATCACCAGCCCGAACTGTTGCAGGTGGCGCGCGCCGATCATCAGTATCGGGCTGTCATCCGGATACCATACCCGTATGAAGATATTGATAGTTGATGACGAGCGGCTGGCGCGGGAGCGCTTGAAGGATTTGCTCACGGCTCTCGATCCCGGCTATCAGCTGCTGGAAGCCGACAATGGCCTGGTCGCACTGACACAAGTTCAGCAAGCAGAACCAGATATAGTGCTGCTGGATATCCGGATGCCGGTAATGGACGGGCTGGAGACAGCCTATCATCTGTCCTTGCTCGAACAACCCCCTGCCATCATCTTCACAACGGCTTATCAGGATCATGCCATCCGGGCCTTTGAGTTGCAGGCTGTGGATTATTTGATGAAACCCATCCGGCGCGAGCGGCTGGAGTCCGCCTTGCAACGCTCGCGCCTGATCAAACGAGCCACCGCCGCGGCGCTGCGGGCCGCGACCGATGGCCCGATAGCGCGCAGCCACCTGAGCGCCAGTAATTACGGCAAGATCGAATTAGTACCGGTTACCGAGATACGCTATTTGAAGGCCGAACAGAAATACGTCAATGTCGGCTGGTCGGGCAAGGAGACGTTAATCGATGATTCTCTCAAATCACTGGAGCAAGAGTTTCCGGATCGGTTCCTGCGCATCCATCGCAATGCGTTGATCGCGCCCAAATTCATCCAGTTGCTTAAAAAAGGCCAGGACGGCGGTTTTTATCTGTATCTGCAGGATGTTGCCAACGGTCTGCCGGTGAGCCGCCGGCACCTACACGCGCTGCGCCAGCGCCTAGCCCGCATTTCTCACCGCCTGCCGTAGCGAGGACGCCGAGGCGCCGCTGTGATGGGCCGCACGGACTGAAGGACGGTGCAGGCGTAGCCAACACTACGTCGAACCGGCCTGAGGGAGTACGGTCCTTCACAGCGGCCGGTTATTGCTCCTGCATAACCGGCATACCGTACATCCTGTACATAAGTGGATCGGCGACTACAGTAGGGAGGTGGTGAGAAATGCGGGCTAAAGCATCCGGGGATGGTGCAGGAATTTTCTGATTGACCAGCCAGTCTATCCCAAGCTTGCCCGTTCCCGGGCGGCCGCCAGCAGTGCCAGGCGGGCGATAACGCCATAGGTGTAGAAACGATTCGGGTGCGCATCCGGATCCTGGTGCTTGTCCGGGGCGATGCAGCAATCATCGAACGCCAGCCGTTCAAAGCGCATGCCGGGGGAATTCAGATTTTCATTGATGGCTCGCTGTGAATGGACCCGGTAAAAACCGCCCACCACACTTTGACCAATCATGTAGATCACCGGCTCCGCCACGAAATTTTGTTCGCCCCAGGTCTCACGGGTATAGACGCCTTCCTGGATAATTACGCGGGTGATTTTTTGCCCTTCCTTGGTGGTGGCCATCCGGGTCCGCTGCTTGCGATTCAACTCAATCACATCATCCGGTCTATGCACGGTCATGACCCCCATGCCATAAGTGCCTGCATCCGCCTTCACCATCACGAATGGCTCCTGGCTGACCTGGTATTCTTCATACTTCTTGCGTATGGCGGTCAACAGCGTTTCGATATTTCTGGTCAGACAGGAGATACCGCTGCCGGCCATAAAATCCACTTCCCCGCAATTACGAAACATCGGATCGATCAACCAGGGATCGATGTCCAGTTGTTGCGCGAACTCACTGGCGACCTGCTGATAATGGCCGAAATGCACGGACTTGAGACGGTGCGACCAGCCGAGTTGCAATGCAGGCGTAACGGTTTGCTTGATCTCTTCCAGTATGGCTGGGATGCCGGCGGACATGTCATTATTGAGCAGTACCAGGTCCGGCCGGAAATCGCCGACATGAACTTCATCGCCGTTGCGTTGCAGCGGTTCCAGCAGTATCGTGCGGCCGGATTTCAACTCGATGCGCATGGAAGTTTCCAGCCCCGGAATGATCGATCCAATCCGCACGGCAAAACCGGCCCGTTCAATGATCTCCTGCAGCACCGCGACACTCTCCAGATAAAACAGGTTACGGGTGTGGTTCTCGGGAACGATCAAGATGCGATCAACGGTAACGCCGCTGAGAGCCACGGCCTGTTGCACGGCCTGTATGCATAAGGGTTCATAGTCCGGGTTGAGGTTGTTGAATCCGGCCGGAAACAGATTGGTATCCACCGGCGCGATTTTAAACCCGGCATTGCGCAAATCGACGGAGGCATAGAATGGGGCTGGCGTTTTCCGCCAATGACAGCGAAATCCAGCCTCAATATCGGCCATCCGCTCGAGGATACGTTTTTCGACCTCCAGCAGCGGACCGCTCAGAGACATCGCCGGGCCAGGCGCCGGGTAAGCAGGGATAGTCGACATCTGTTGTCCTTTGTAACCTAATGCTAGTTATTATTCATGGAACCTCTGCAACAGAGGTTGCTGAGATATTAAGAATATACCGCTATCTTTCAACCACAAAAAGTGAATGAAATATGCAAGAGAAATGACAACCGTGTTTTCATTCCCTCTCAGGTTTATTCACGGAGGAATTAATCAGAGCTTTCAATATATTACACCTAAATCCATGAAACACCCCTTAAATATAGGAAATCAGACAGGAAATTCCTTACTACTGATCAGGTCATATCACCCCAGAGAGTCTGGCTGGCGCTGATAGCCGCAATGGCCGCGGTTTCCGTACGCAAGACACGCGGCCCGAGTCTGATCGCGATACAGTTCTGCCGCACCGCCAACGCAAGCTCCCGATCGCTAAGCCCGCCTTCCGGTCCGCAAATGATGGTCAACTCCGTCGGCGGTGGCGTCAGTCCCTTGAGTGTATGAATCGCCGCCGGATTCAGCACCAGTCTCGGCGTATTCGATACTGCGACGACCCAGTCATCAAAGGCAACCGGTGCCACGATATCGGGTACATCATTGCGGCCGCATTGTTCACAGGCGCTGATAATAATATTGCGCCAGTGACTCAGTTTATTATCTGCGCTTTGCTCCGACAGATGCACATTACTGTAATCGGTGGCCAGCGGTATGATGCTGGCGATGCCCAGCTCCACCGCTTTCTGGATGGTGTAATCCATATGCCGGCCACGGGAAATGCCCTGGGCCAGATTGATGCGGAGCCCAGTCGTTGGCTGGTCGGGAATAAACTCCCGTGGCATAACAGTCACAGCCCGCTTTTGCACCAGGGTGATTTCGGCACGATAGTAGCCACCGGCGCCATTGAACAGGTGCACGAACTGCCCGGGTTGCATGCGCAAAACCTTACCCATATGATGCGACTGTGCTTCCGGCAGCAGCACCTGCTGGTTGCATAGCATTGGTGTATCGACAAATACACGATTAGTCCGCATGTTTGACCGACTCCGGGACTGAGACCATCAATAATGTCAATATCGTCATCATGAAGAATAATATTGGTACGCCACAACATAATATATTCCGGGCATTATATTTGCGCCAGCCGGATTCGAAAACAATACTGGTCAATGTCTACTTAACTGCCAGACCTGATGCAAGTTTAATATGTTACAAACAATAAAAGATTTCTTCTTAACCCACACGCGGAGTGGATCCCGAACAGAGGCGAGCGCCCCGGCAACCAGTCTGGAACTGGCGGCCGCCGTACTCATGGTTGAAATCAGCATGGCCGATACTAGCCAACAGTCGGCGGAACGGGATGTGATTAAGCGGGCGTTGCAAGACGTATTTCACCTCACCGCAGCCGATACGGAAACGATTATCAATCTGGCGCAAAAGGAATTCGATCACGCCGTTTCTCTGCACGAGTTCACCAGCTTTCTCAACCAGGCTATGACCGCCGGGGAACGTGTCGGGATTGTTGAAATACTCTGGCGGGTAGCCTTCGCCGATACTGTACTGGACAAGTATGAGGAATATTACGTCAGAAAAATCGCTGATTTACTATACGTGCCGCACCGGGAATATATCAAGGCCAAACACAGGGCGGTAGAATCGGTAGCAAGTCACAAGCCACATATAAGCTGACTAATACTGGAAGGATCACCAAACACTCCAGCCGCCATGGTTTGTTTGGTGCGTATCTATGCTTGCACTGATTCAGTGGATTCAAACAATTGCTGGATCAGCTGATCTTCCATTTCAATTCTGGTGGTAAGAGCCACGCCTAAACCGGACAGTTCCTCGTGCAATAGAGATAAATCCGTTGCAGCATTATCCGGATCGTATTTTTCGTTGAACGACAGGGCTATTTGCGTGGTTTCATCAATCTTCGGATAAACCTGCACCGCCATATCCGCCACACTTTTCCGCCGTTCCTTCTTTTTAACGATTCGCTCATAAAGACCGAAATGCCCGGCGGCGATGTAATCAACCAGCACCTGGCAAAATTCGTTGAGCATATCCAAATCAGTATCGGAAGGTTTTTCCGCCTTGATTGAGGATGCTTGCAGTAATAAAGCCAGTAACTGGTGACGTTCAACCAGCATATGTTCGATTAGTTTTGAGGTTTGACCGCGACGTTCTTTCAATCTTTTTCGTTTTTCTGCCATGACTGCTTCCTGGCTGGTCTGTTCTTTTTATCAGCCCCCTGATCCTATTACAAGATCCTTTTCGTTTCTATTCAGTTTTAGCCGTGCCTGTTGATATTCGATATATCCGAGATCAATTGTACTGAGGCCGAAACATATAGAGAAGGACTATTCCTGTCAGCAGATGTTTGGTCTCCAGTACAACCTCATAAAAGTGTATCGATTAACTGGTCCGATTTCCCTCACATTTATCAAATACTTGTCGCTATAGTTTGAGCGGTGGACACAGTATTTTCTACTATCAATGGTGAGTGACCAGTGGATGTTTTTTATCAAAATGGCGCAGTATCATGATATAAATTATGCTGTTATAGTTAACAATTCTGGATAAACCGGCATCCGATCTTTTCAGTTCAAACAGCTTAATAATTAAATAAATGGAGATACCTGGTTACCAAATTCAGCGTGAAATCGGCAGAGGCGGAATGGCAACTGTCTATCTGGCGATTCAGGAATCTCTGGATCGACCGGTAGTACTGAAAATTCTGGATGCTTCGGCCGCGGACAAGGCCGAGGATCTTATCTCACGGTTTCTCGCGGAAGGACGAATTGTCGCCTCACTGAATCACCCAAATATCATCACGATTTACGATATCGGCATCGCCAATGACAGCGATCTGTATATCTCCATGGAATATGTCCAGGGCGGCGATCTCAAGCAGCGACTGGAACTGTCGATTTCACCCGAGGAAGCCCTCCGCTATCTGTCGCAAATAACCAGCGCGCTGGGCGAGGCCCACAAGCATGGGATTATTCATCGCGATGTAAAACCGGCCAATGTTCTGTTCAAGGACGACACGCCGTTGTTATCGGATTTCGGCATCGCCAAGGCCATCAATGCGGATGCCGACCTGACTTCCACCGGTATTTTTCTTGGCAGCCCCAACTACGTCAGCCCGGAACAGGCTGACGGGATCAAGCTCGATGGGCGTGCGGATTTGTACAGCCTGGGCTGTATATTTTTTGAAATGCTGACCGGGAAAAAACCCTTTATCTCCGATTCCATTATCGATATCGTCATCCAGCATAAACAGGCGCCTATCCCCAGACTGCCCGCCGAATTGAAAGACTATCAGGATCTGGTAGACAAATTACTGGCCAAGAAAAGGGAAGAACGGTTTCCTGATGCGGAGGCCCTGTATGCGGAAATTACTAAATTACAGGCAAAATTACGCAGCGCTGATCGCCTCAGGGATTATAAATTAACAGGCGAATCCCTGGCCGCCGGCGCCAGCTTGAAGGGCAAGCGCTCAAAACAGATTTTGATCGGCCTGATCCTTCTATCATTGATACTGTTTTCCACACTTAAATATGTAGAAATTCGTATCAAAGATAATTCTGTTCCGGTTCAGCAAATCACTACCAATACTGTGCTGTCGGATACGCCTGCCGGGACACAACCTCCCGGTTCGGAGACCACTGCTGGGACCGCTGCAGTGCCCGCGCAAACACCAAATCCGGCGGCCACGACTCCGGCCACACAATTACCAACACCAGAAGTTCTCAAAGCGCTGTTGTTTCTCGGGCGACAAAGTCTGGATGAATATAAACTGACTTATCCACCCAGGGACAATGCTTATTACTATTTTACCCGCCTCCTGGAACTGGATCCTGACAATCAGGACGCGATCAATGGCATCATGGAGATAGCGAATCGGTATTCCATACTCGCTGAACAGGCCATGATCAAGAATGAGGTCGATAAAACTCAGGCCTATGTTGATCTGGGCTTACGGATAGATCCGGATAATGAAGCCTTGCTGGCCATGAAATCCTTCGTTAGCACACAAGACACTTCCCTGGTGAGTACCATTAGAAGGATATTTACTGGTAAATAGAATTATACGTAGCCACGCTTGATAGGATTCATCGTGGTTCGATTTGGACGGGCGCAGAAACAAAAAAAGTGACAGTAAAGACCCGGGCTTACTGATTTTCGTCAGGATTGACTACACCTTTCGCAGCCTCGGTTCTGCGAGCTTCCCATTCTTCGATCAAGGATCGCATCTGATTAATCGCTTCCTGTTCGGTTGGTGGTGCTTCCTCCTCTGTCGGATGTGCGTCTGTTGCTGCCGCCACTTCCTCCGTTTCCACAACCGCTTCTTCTTCCTTCTGTTCCAGTCCTAATGCGGCTTCCAATCGCTTCGCCTCCAGCAGCTTGTCCCTGACCGAGGACCTGTCCTCTTCGGCCTGTAAAAATGCCTGTAGTCTCAACTGGTCCCGTTCAGGCTCTGAAACCTTAACGCCGGTATCATCAACAACCTTGCCATTCTCAAATACAAATATACGGGGACCGCCGGTGCTGCTGCGGTACCAGGCTGGCGGCTTGCCGGATAATTGAGTCGTACCATTGTCAGGGTCGACCCATTGATACATCCGCGCATTTACCGATACGCAGAATACAGTGATAATCAGGCTTATTAAGAATCGTGTCATACCAGATCCCGATAACTGTACGAAATTATAGCACCATTCAATTAATATAACCGCACTGAGTAAGGCAACACATCAATGCCAATCAATAAGATAATCTCGGGAGGACAAACCGGCGTAGATCGCGCGGCACTTGATGCCGCGATCAAAAATCAGATCGCGCATGGCGGCTGGTGTCCCAGGGGCCGCCTGGCGGAGGATGGCAACATAGCTGACAAGTATCAACTGAAGGAAACTGACAGTGCCGATTATGCTCTCCGTACGACGTGGAACGTTCGTGATGCCGATGCAACCTTGATACTATATGCCGGAAAATTGGAAGGCGGAACAGGATTGACGCTGCAATTAGCCCGGACCTTGCGTAAACCCTGGCTTAAGATCAATATTAACAAGGCCGTTGATCCGCGCAAATTTATGTGTTGGATAACTGAACAGCAGATTGAAATCCTGAACATCGCCGGCCCCAGGGAAAGCAAACATCCCGGCATCTATCAAAAAGCATTCAAGCTTCTAAATTTATTCTTGAAAAAAATAAACACAGAGGCACAGAGGACACAGAGAAAATTATAGCTATTGGCTGCTTGAACTATTTACAGTAAAGTTACTCCTGGATTCAGTCTTCAAAAGAAGAAACCCAGAGACTCAGAGGATAATCAAAAATTAAAATAGAATAATGTGAATCATGATGATTTTTAAATAATATTTCTTACAACTTTTTAACTTTCTACTTTCAACTTTTTACTTTTTTCTCTGTGCCTCTGTGTTTAATTTATTCTTTTCCAGAGTTGATGCATTTAAGGTAAGCCTGTTCGAAGTCATCGGTCTCAAATTGCTTACAACACTCGGCCGGTGAACCGGTGAATCGGATCTGGCCCTGATGCAGGACCGCCACTTGATCGCATAATACCTCAACATCGTTCAATAAATGGGTACTGAAAAACAGCGTTTTATTCCTGGCTTTCAAACCCAGTAAATATTGTTTCAAATAGGCACGGGAGCGCGGGTCGAGACCGCTCATCGGTTCGTCCATAATCAACAACTCCTTGTCGCTAAGCAGGCAGGCGGCCAGACCCAGTTTCTGCGACATGCCTTTGGACAACTGCCTGACCGGTTTGGTCAATGCCGCCAGATCGAGATCCAGTATGCCCAGCATCGACTCAATCTGCTCCTGTTGAAAGACCGCCTGATGCAATCTGGACATATATTCGAGAAAATCCCTGCCGGTCAGATAATAAGGCGGGGTGAATTTTTCCGGTAGATAGGCCAGATCGTTTCTTGCCTCAGTTATCGAGGAATCCTGGCCACGAATGCGGATGGAACCTGAATCAAGCGAGGTGAAATCCAGCAGACACTTGATCATGGTCGTTTTACCGGCGCCATTCACCCCCACCAATCCCAGAAACTGGCCCCTGGGAACAATCAGGTCGATGCCGCATAAGACCTGTTGCCTGCCGTAGCGTTTGTGAACGCCGCTAAAAGTTATGACCTGATCTGTCACGTTGAGGCTGAATTACCCATTGTTAATTTGTGCTAAGAGATTATTACATCTATATCGATCAGTGGTAGCCCGGATGCAGCGTAGCGCAATCCGGGGATTCACGTTGTCACGCTCGATCGATGCGGTTCGTTCCTCACCGTATCCTACCAGTCTATATTAATCAGCGACTGGAAGATTATATTCCCAATCCATGCAACCTCACAAAAAAGAAGGCCCGCCAAGGCGGGCCTTCGTCACTATCCTTGCTGTTATTCGTAGTAATTAGTAAAGGAAAACCGCATTACAGGTCTGGTTGGCGCTATCAACATTCCATACATACGGATTACCTGTATTGATCGTGCAATCAGTACCCGTTGCTTCGACGATCACCCCTAAAACACCGGCAGGTGTTGCCTGGCCAAAGGCTGCCCGTAATACACCCGTGCCTGCTACGCCGTCATCCAGCTTCTGATCCAGATCCCGTAACAGCGGTACTGGGATGTTGCCACCGAAAGAATAGCCGAGGCGCACTATAGTACCTTCCGCATTAGCCTCGACATAATCGGCATAATGTCCAAGCAGTATGGCG
>JACVQI010000214.1 GCA_015661095.1 Gammaproteobacteria bacterium | reverse complement strand
TGGAATCGATAAACAGGTTGTCACCGCCGGTAGGGTCACGAGCCCCCTGGAACCACGGTGTGCCGTTACCGGTGCCAAAAAACAGTAAGTCGTTGCGGTCGTCATAGACGATGGCGTCCCACACGGCGCCGCCACCACCGGACACCCACCATTCGCCACCCCAGGTAGCAGCAGCCTTCTGCATCTGTGCGTTTTCGAAACCGTCAGCGGGGTTGCCGGGCACGGTGTAAAAGCGCCAGAGTTGTTTGCCCGTGTCGGCATCGTATGCGCCGATATAGCCGCGGACCCCGAACTCACCGCCGGAGTTGCCGATGAACACCTTGCCCTTGGCAATGCGCGGGGCACTGGTAATGGAATAGTATTTGTCCGGGTCGACGGTGAGCGTGCGCCAGACTTCTTTGCCGGTACCGGCATCCAGCGCTACCAGGTAGCCGTCCAGAGTGCCGAGATAAATCTTGCCGTTGTAGGCGGCAACGCCGCGGTTGACGATACCGCAACAGATCTTCGGCGCAAAGTCGCGGGGCGTTTTGGGATCGTACAGCCACAATTGCTTGCCGGTGCGGGCATCGAAGGCATAGACACTGGTCCAGGCAATGGAGACATAAATCACGCCGTCGATGTACAGGGGCGTGCCTTCCTGCTGCAGATTGGAAGCGTAATCCGCGTACCAGTCCAACCCCAGTTGCTCAACGTTGGCGGGAGTGATTTGCTGCAACGGGCTATAGCGTTGTTCGTCATAAGTGCGACCGTAACTCAGCCACTGGCCCGGCTCGGCATCGGCTTGCATGATCCGGTTCGTATCCACATTGGCAGCGCCTGCCTGATGAGACCGAGGTTGAGATGCCTGCTGCTGAACAGCCTGCTCCGAGCAGGAAATGTTAAAGACGGCTGCAACTAATAGGGTAAAGGCGAAAGGAAATGATTTCATGACTGCCCTCGGTAGGGTTTATCGTTATGGATACAACTCTATCGATGCGATGTTAACACCGGAGTGCGGGCTAAAAAAGCATACATATTCTTCCTTAATTGGATTCAAGATCTGCCTCCCTGATTGCCTCACATATGTTATGCTTATTACCGATACCCATAGAGCATCCATCCAATAATAATACTGTGGAGGATTTCCCGTGTTAAAGAGGCAGGTAATCATCGTCTTACTCCTGTGCGGTTTCGCTGTACAAAATTCAATCGCACAAACAGCCACCGAAAACTTTAAACCCGTCACCCAGGAGATGCTGGAAAATCCGGCACCGGAAGACTGGTTGATGTTCAGCCGTACCTATGATGCCCAGCGCTACAGCCCGCTGGACCAGATCAACCGGAAAAACGTGTCCAAACTGCAGCTCGCCTGGAGTCGCGGTATCGGCACTACGGGTGAGATCCAGTCCATTCCGTTGGTCTACAACGGCGTAATGTACGTGCTGGGACCGGAAGGGGTCATCCTGGCATTGAATGCCACTTCAGGCAAATTGGTATGGAAATATGCGCGTGAGATGGATGAAGCAACCAAGCGCAGGGCCAGAGCCCGCAGCAAGAATCTGGCCATCTATGAAAACATGATTATCAGTACGGCGCCTGACAATTTTATTATTGCACTGGATGCGCAGACCGGAAAACTGATATGGGAAACTAATGTGGACCAAGGTGGCCAGCAGACCGCGGGACCCATCGTGATGAATGGTATCATCGTTTCCGGCCGGGCCTGTCAGGGCCGTAAACGCGACAGCTGTTTTATCGCCGGCCATGATGCCAAAACCGGCAAGGAATTATGGAAGTTTTATACCGTTCCGGCCATGGGTGAACCGGGTAGTGAGACGTGGGGTAAATCACCCAATCATGACATGATGACGGCGTCGACCTGGGGCCTGTCAGGCTCCTATGATCCGAAACGCAACCTGGTTTTATGGGGGATCGCCAACCCCGTACCGAACACCCGTGGCGACCGTCATGGCGGCGATGCCTCGGGCACGAGTTTCGTCGCGCCGGCCGATCTCTACAGTAACTCGACCGTCGCCCTGGTGCCGGAAACCGGTGAGCTGAAGTGGTATTACCAGCATCTGCCGGGAGATGACTGGGACGTCGACTATACCAATGAGCGGGTGCTGGTTACAACACGGATCAACCCGGATCCGAAGCATGTAAAGTGGATCAATGAAGCTGCGCGGGGGCAGGTCCGGGATGTTACGGTAATGATCGGGGAAGGCGGCGGCATATTCGTCAATGATCGTGGTACGGGTGAATTCCTCTGGGCCGCGCCCTATCCGTTCGAAACCGAACATGCCTCCGTTTCCCATATCGATACCAAAACGGGGCAGACGTTTATCAATAAGGACGTAGTATTAAATCAACCCGGAGACCAGCGTTTAATCTGCTACTGGAATACCGTCAGTTACTGGCCTACCGCCTACAGCCCGCGCACCAACTCACTGTATGCAACCTATATCGATAATTGCCTCGATATGACCAGGAGTAAGGAAGGGCAGAGCGAGCGCCGTCAACTGGGCAGGCGGCCGGGATATGAACGGGAGAAAGCGGCCGGGCTGGCCAAGATCAATCTGGAAACCGGTGAGATCATGTTCTTTAACCAGTCCCCGATCCCCACCAGCGGTGGCATGTTACCCACTGCCGGAGGCCTGGTTTTTAACGGTGACCTGGACCGTAATTTCCGCGCCTTTGATGATAAAACCGGTAAAAAGCTATGGGAGACGAAGATTGGTGGTCCGGTGACCACGAGCACTATTACCTACGCTGTGAATGGGAAACAGTATGTCGCTGTCTATTCCGGCTTTAACTTCGCCAGCAATTCAATCGTCAGGATGATGGAAATGGAAGACTACATCATGGATCATTTCGCGGTTTATGTGTTCGCGTTACCCGGCTGATCAGTTGTAATTCTTTATAACGGAAAGGGGTTGGTGACAATTGATGACCGTTTTCACTTGTCACTGACCCCTTCTTAATTACGGCCTTGGCATCCTGAGTCTTCCTTCCCGAGTTAAAGGGGTCACTCAGATACAGACCCCTTTCGATACTAGTGTTATTTGCCTCTTGTCATAACTCATTTTCGTCAATTCCGGCAACCTTCATAAGATGTCTCAGTAAACCGATTTTTAGCGGGCTATTTCCATGTATGGGCACGGAAATCCGAGCCGGATTTCCCGTTTTTGCATATATGCGATGACTCCCTTTCGTTTTACGCAAATTCCAACCTTTATCTTTCAAGCAGCTTCGCGAAATCCTTGCCTGAAATGGCTTTCACACTGCGATCTCCAGGATCTTAATCTTTTCCCGTAATCTCAATATCTTTTATGTCCACCGATAAGCACCCTTCGACAGCCTCGTAAATGTTGCCGAGAAGTTCGTCGAATGTCTCTCCCTGTGTGGCGCAGCCGGGAATGGAGGGAACTTCAGCCCAGAAGCCACCTTCTTCCGCTTCATGAACGACTACTTTCAGCTTCATAAAATTACCTCACATTCTTGCCGAGTTAAAGGGTTGCGACCTGTGAGTATCCTACTCCTCTCTACCTTAGTTTCAAATAGCATAGCGATGTCATCACCTTATGCCTTGCCGAAGAGACTGACTGTTTCCATGTAATATAAAACGGGCCGGAGTTTATTAAACAACTCCGGCCTTTTTTTAGTCAGTTGTTGTCAGCTTGCGCGATTTCACTGGCGCGGTCAGGCAGAATTCCTTACTCGTATTCGCCAGGTAGTTGAAAAGTTATTCTCTCGCTTTTGCTCGTATCACACTTTCGCGGTACGGTTTCAGTCCATACCAGAAAACCAGGCAGGAGAGAGGCCCCAGTAACGCGGCCTGTAATGAAATGGAGTACCGTAAATCGGCTTCTGATCCAAACAGATGGTCGGT